>DATNPI010000569.1:0-22165 GCA_036703325.1 Coleofasciculaceae cyanobacterium | reverse complement strand
ACTCCTCGGCATTACAAAAATGAAAATACCTTTACAGATTGGTCAGGAGAAAAATCTGTTACTTGCCCCCTCAGTCAGGAATAATTCAGTTAGCTTTGGCTCACTAGAATCCTCAGAGAGTATTTGAAAAGCCCAAAAGCTCACAGACTAAAGTCTGGAGCTACACAAACTAAGCCTGCCTACGCAGGCTCAAACACTCCGCGATAAAGGAGGCGAGAGAGCGCATAACCTGCCAGGGCGGAGGTGATAATCTGAAATCCAGTCGCCGCTAGGGCAACAAAAGTCGAATTAGCAAACGCCAAAAGTAAAGTTGCCGCGCTGCCGAGCCTGGTGATAGTTAGCCAACGTTGATGCCTTCGGCAAGAGGCTTGTACCAGTTGTTGCCTCGGCAGGTGCCAGGGAAGCGAGGAACACTATGACCAAGGGCAGTAAGACTACAACAGCACCCGTTAGGAGTAAAACCACAATTAGCGGTTTCCAAAACCGCGATGAGGGGTTTTTCTGAATTATCATAAGCATTTATACCGATTTAACTCTATGCTTGTAGTAAATGATCGAATATTCTCTGTTTAGGGAACTATAGGATAAGAGCCAGCATTGTATAAAACGTATAACATGGCTGGTTATGTCCAAATTGATTTTTTGACCCTTACTCACAAGGTCTTGGGTCAAGCCATTTGCTCGAAGCATAATTTATGCAAACAGGAGACAATCGACTAATGCAGCAGCTTGCAGCCAGTCCAGAACTCGATTTCACCAGTGAAACCTACAAGGATGCCTACAGCCGCATCAACGCGATCGTGATTGAAGGTGAACAGGAGGCTCACGATAACTACATCACACTAGCTGAACTGCTGCCAGACCACAAAGATGAGCTGATTCGCCTCTCAAAGATGGAAAATCGGCACATGAAGGGTTTTCAAGCCTGTGGGAAGAATCTCAGTGTGACCCCAAATATGGAATTTGCCCATAAGTACTTTAGTGACCTGCATGGGAACTTCCAAAAAGCAGCAGCGACCGGTAATGTTGTCACTTGCTTGCTGATTCAATCATTGATTATTGAGTGTTTCGCGATCGCTGCCTACAACATCTATATTCCCGTTGCTGACGCCTTCGCCCGGAAAATTACCGAAGGCGTCGTTAAAGACGAGTATATGCACCTCAACTTTGGTGAAGTTTGGCTCAAAGACCACTTTGAAGAATCTAAAGCTGAACTAGAAGAAGCTAATCGTCAAAACCTCCCACTCATTTGGCGGATGCTCAACGAAGTTGAGAATGATGCTCACATCCTGGCAATGGAAAAAGATGCTCTCGTTGAAGACTTCATGATTGCTTACGGTGAAGCCTTAAGCAACATTGGCTTCACTACCCGCGACATCATGCGGATGTCTGCCTACGGTATTACCGCTGCATAGCACGAATTGACTAAATTGTCTAATTAGTTAGTTATATAGCGGTAGCATAATGGGGGGTAATGGGCTTTACCCCCGGTCTGCCAGCGTTTCTGGCTTTATACTCTTTTTTCAGCGACACGCTATCGTGAGCAGCATTCTTTTGTAAAATTTTGTATAGTCCCTAAGTATTTCTTCAGCCTCTTCCCCATTTTCGCCTGATTTAGCAGGTATAACAGCGAGCAATTCATGTTTGGTCTCATCGGTCACCTTACCAGTTTGGAACACGCCCAAGCCGTCGCTAAAGAGCTAGGCTACCCAGAATATGCCGACCAAGGGCTAGATTTTTGGTGCAGTGCGCCGCCCCAAATCGTTGATACGATCAAGGTCACAAGCGTCACTGGTCAGCAAATTGAAGGTCGGTATGTAGAATCTTGCTTTCTTCCAGAGATGCTCGCGAATCGTCGGATCAAGGCGGCAATGCGTAAAATCCTAAACGCGATGGCTCATGCCCAAAAGCATGGCATTAGCATTACCGCATTGGGTGGCTTTTCCTCAATTATTTTTGAAGAATTCAGCTTGCACCAAAGCAAGCAGGTTCGCAACATTAAGTTAGAGTTTGACCGCTTCACCACCGGTAACACTCACACCGCTTATATTCTTTGCCGTCAAGTGGAACAGGCTTCCCAAAAGCTGGGGATTGAACTATCGAAAGCAACGGTTGCAGTTTGTGGGGCAACTGGCGATATTGGCAGTGCCGTCTGCCGTTGGCTTGATGCTCGTACCGATGTGGCGGAACTGTTGCTGATTGCTCGGAATCAAGAGCGATTACAAGCCTTGCAAGGCGAACTCGGTCGCGGCAAAATTATGGGACTTGAAGAGGCCTTGCCGCAAGCTGACATTGTCGTTTGGGTCGCCAGTATGCCGAAGGGTGTGGAAATTGACTTCACGGTTTTGAAGCAACCCTGTCTGCTGATTGATGGTGGTTACCCAAAAAATATGGCAACCAAGATTCAGCAACCGGGAGTCTACGTTCTAAATGGTGGCATTGTGGAGCATTCCCTGGATATTGACTGGCGGATTATGCAAATCGTCAATATGGATGTTCCAGGTCGTCAGCTGTTTGCCTGCTTTGCCGAGTCAATGCTCCTAGAGTTTGAAAAGTGGCATACAAACTTTTCTTGGGGACGGAATCAGATTACGGTAGAAAAGATGGAGCAAATTGGTCAGGTGTCAGTAAAACACGGATTTAGACCGCTACTAAGCTATTAGCTTTTTGTCGGTTGTCTTGTGTCTGCTGTCAATGACAACTGACCACTGACAACCGACCACTGACACCACTGACACCACTGACAAATGACTACTGAACACAGAACCCTTCTTCTCGACTTTGAAAAGCCGCTTTGGGAGTTGGAAACACGAATTAACCAGATTCGTGAACTTGCCGAAGAAAACAACGTCGATGTCTCTGACCAAATCCGCCAACTGGAGGTACGTGCGGTGCAATTGCGTCAGGAGATTTTCAGTAGTTTATCACCGGGGCAACGGCTACAGTTAGCGCGTCACCCCAAGCGTCCGAGTACACTCGACTACATTCAGGCTATCAGTGATGAATGGATGGAGCTACATGGCGATCGCGGCGGTGCTGATGACCCAGCCTTAGTCGGTGGCATCGGGCGTCTGGGGGGGCGTCCAGTGGTGATGTTAGGTCATCAAAAAGGTCGAGATACCAAGGACAATATTGCTCGTAACTTTGGGCAGGCTTCTCCTGGTGGCTACCGTAAGGCTATGCGGTTGATGGAACACGCTAATCGGTTTGGAATGCCGATTTTGACATTTATCGACACACCGGGAGCTTGGGCAGGTGTCAAGGCGGAAGAGTTGGGACAAGGGGAAGCGATCGCCTACAATCTCCGAGAGATGTTTCGATTGGATGTCCCGATCATCTGTACAGTCATCGGTGAAGGCGGTTCCGGTGGGGCTTTGGGGATTGGCGTTGGTGACCGACTGTTAATGTTTGAACACGCCGTTTACACGGTAGCGACCCCGGAAGCTTGTGCGGCAATACTTTGGAGAGATGCTAGCCAAGCCCCCCAGGCGGCAGCGGCTCTAAGAATTACGGCCGGAGACCTCAAAGATTTGGGGATTCTTGACCAAATCTTGCAAGAGCCTGTAGGTGGAGCTCATTCTGACCCCCTAGGAGCAGCTTCTATCCTCAAAGATGCACTGTTGCAAAATCTGGAAACACTGACTCAGCTGACTGGTCAACAGCGCCGGGAGTTGCGTTATCAAAAATTCCGTAGCATTGGCGTTTTTACGGAGCTTTCGGCTTGAAAAGGATGAAAAACTTTCTTCCCTAGCCCCCAGCTCCTCACTAAAGCTCCGGCAGCCCCTAATCCCTATTGTTAAGGTAGGCAATCGCTCAATACCTCAAACCTTTAACAACCAGCTTTTTTATCATCTGGGTATCCGATGCTACTAACTTTTAAAGTTGTCATCGTTCTCAGATGATATAATTCTTTGGGTAACAATTTTTTACATCTTCTTCATTAGGGGTAGTTACTCAATTTGCCACCCAATTTTAGCTGAATGTAAAGCAAAGCGGTGTCTTTGGGGATTGACGGCCAACTAGGAATGTTCAAAGCCTCAGCGCCCAAAAAGCCCGGAAAATATTTGTTGTGTTCAACCTCGTCTATGTATTACAGCCTGCTTGCTCAAGTGCGAGAGTTACAGGAATTAGCAAGTCAAGGTGAGCGGCTCCTCAGCAAGAGCTCAAGAATTACACAGGATGCGATGGCAGTATCTAATTAGAGAGTACTGGAAAATTTCATGACTTCTCCAATTGAACGACGTGCCCTGATTACTGGGGCTAGTAGCGGTATTGGCAAGGCAACGGCTTTGGCATTTGCCAATGCAGGGATTGATGTTGCCTTAGTTAGCCGTTCCCAGGATAAGTTAGAAGCGATCGCTACGGCAGCCCGTGAAGCTGGGGTGGAAGCCAAGGCTTATGTCCTGGATCTGGCGGAAATTTCGCAGGTCAAAGCCGGGATGAGTGCGATCGCGGCAGATTTTGCTCCCATTGACATTCTGGTCAACAACGCTGGTATGGGCTACACTAACCCCCTGATCGGGACACCTCTATCGGACTGGCAACGGGTAATTGACCTCAATCTTACCAGCGTGTTTCAGTGCATCCTAGGCATTCTACCAGCAATGCGCGACCAGCAACGGGGAACCATCATCAACGTAGCTTCGGTTGCTGGTCAGCAACCCTTCCCCACTTGGGGAGCCTACAATGTCAGCAAAGCCGGTCTCATTGCTTTATCAAAAACTCTGGCGGTAGAGGAACGCAGTCATGGCATCCGTGTTGTTACCATCTGTCCCGGTGCCGTCAATACTTCATTATGGGATACGGATACGGTTCAAGTTGACCTGAATCGGTCTGCAATGTTGACTCCAGAAATTGTCGCGCAGTCCATTCTGCACACCGCTATGCTGCCAGAACAAGCTGTCATCGAGACAGTGACTTTGATGCCCAGTGCTGGGACTCTTTAAAGTGGCTGTATGGCTGTAAACACTTTCATTCTTGTAAAGCACTTCTTCAATCAGGCTAATTATGACTATTGGTTCTTCCAAGGGTTCTGATCGCTCTAACTCTGCTTCAACTCCCAACAGTACAAATGCCGTCGCTCGCGTCGAGACACGGCCTGATCGCAACACCCAGAATGGTCGGGAACCTAATTTACAACCGCCTCCAGAAGAACTGAACGAGGAAATGATGGACGCGGTGCGGACGCTACTTTTGGGTGTTGGCGAAGACCCAGAGCGTGAGGGACTCCTCAAGACGCCTAAACGGGTGGCAGAGGCGATGCGATTCCTGACCGGTGGCTATAATCAGTCCCTGGAAGAATTACTCAATGGAGCCATCTTTGATGAAGGTCACAATGAAATGGTTCTTGTTCGGGATATCAATTTCTTTAGCCTCTGTGAACACCATATGCTGCCCTTTATGGGCAAAGCCCACGTCGCCTATATTCCCAATCAAAAAGTTGTAGGACTCAGCAAGCTTGCTCGTGTTGTCGAGATGTATGCACGGCGGCTGCAAGTACAGGAGCGCCTGACCCGCCAGATTGCCGAAGCGGTTCAAACTATTTTGGAACCCAAGGGCGTCGCTGTTGTGATGGAAGCGACCCATATGTGTATGGTAATGCGAGGTGTTCAAAAACCTGGTTCCTGGACAGTCACCAGTGCGATGGTCGGCGTTTTTCAGGACGACCAAAAAACTCGTGAGGAATTTCTCAACCTAATTCGGCATCAACCGAGTTTCTTTTAGTAATCAAAGATGAAGAATACAGGAGTTAGGAGTCAGGAGTCAGAAAAGAAGACTTCCTTTCTGGCTCCTAACTTCTGACACCCCACTTACTCCCTTCCCTGTCTAAGAATACCTATGCTGAGAGTAGCAGGCGAAGCAGGCGGAGCAGGAGAAGTGATTTGTAGCAGAAATTGGCTGAATTGGTACAACAACCCAGTTTCTCAAAGTAATATGATACAAATTACGATAAAAATTTTTTGAACTTGAGGAAATATAAATCGATGCTTGGCACTTCATGTCTAGCTTTCCGTTGACCCAAGCATCACTCAAAAGCTATATATCAATATAGAAAATCACTATAAGCAACTAGATCATTTGCGGCAATGCTTGATTTATTAAGCTTTTTGCTAAAAGCCGATGGGCGGATTTGAACCGCCGACCGTTCGATTACGAATCGAATGCTCTACCACTGAGCTACACCGGCACAACAGAATAATATAGCAATTTTTATCAACATATGAGCAATTCTCACGCTAAAAACGCTCTTGAGCAACAACAGCCCTTCCCCACCAGAAAGATTGCTGTCATCGTGTCAACATTGATGTATAAATGCAAAATCTTAAACTGATGGCAAACTCAACCTCAAAAAATCGTAACTCCAATTCCAAAATCAACCCGCGACAGCTTAGTCCAGAAATATACGCAAGATTAAAAGCAGAAGCGAAAGCTCCCTACCGGGGCTTAAGACAATTTATTTATGTTGCCTTCGGTGCCTCGGGCTTCATTGGTGCAGTTGTCTTCCTAGCCCAGATAGCTGCTGGTCAAGAAGTCACTAAAGCTCTCCCTAATCTGGCACTACAAATTGGTGTGGTAGCCCTCATGGTTTGGCTTTTTCGCCTTGAACAACGGGCGGAACGTAAGCCCTAGGGGAGATTGGTTCTAGAAATGAAGAGGATAGCTTTATTAATAGGAGCTATCTAAGCTACGGTGTAAAATTTTACCAGTATTATTACCGCTCTTTGGGCGTCGGACTAAGTTAGCAATATTGTGTTGCACAACTTACTGATTGAAATACTAGTCCCACACCCAAATCGACTACCGTACTCACTTTCGCCAATTCCTTGCTCTGCGGATACCTTATATCTGTCGAGTTCATCCGAAACTATGGAAATCGAACAGCGACTAGGTCTATACCAGGTTTTTCTCAAGCTGTACAAGCATCATCGCAGTTTGCTAGATGAAATTCTTCAGCTTGAGAAAACCAGTAATAAGACTTTCTCTAACCTCACAACACGCTGTGTGACTGGCATAATTCAGGGTCAGCAAGTCTATTTGGTCACAAATCTAGCAGACGGGAAAACTCAGACCTTGTTCCAGCCGCAACGAATCTGGACAATCGGTCGTGAGCGCCAACTGGCTATATCAATTCCTGATCGACGGTTGTCTCGACGCCATGCAGTCATTCAGTACATTCAGAACCAGGGTTTTTACCTAGTTGACCTGGAAAGTACCAATGGCTCTTTTGTAAATGGAGAACCAGTACATGGGCGTCTTCCTATCAAGGATGGCGATCGCATTCGACTCAGTAGCCTGGCCTTTTCCTTTTTCCTGTGCGACGATAGCCAAACTCTGGATGATACTCCCTCGGATATCCTGGCGCAACTTAAAGCCGCAACAGTAACACCAACATTGACAACCGTCCAAGACTTGACAAGTGTCCAAGAAACGACTGCGCCAGCGTCACCCGAAGACAGGGATATCCCAATACCTATTACTCCAACAACTGAGCAGGTTGAGCAAAAAGAGGAAACTTCACATTTTTTACAACAGCTAGACGACCTTGAAGAGCCAGCCGTTGCATCTTTTATTGCTCAATTAAGTCCTGCTCAACAGTCGGAAATTTTAGACCGCTTTTTCAGCCGACAAATTCAGAAGGTAATTCACCAAAACTAGAGATTGTACAAATACTCCTCGGTTAACCTTTCCCCCTGCCTCTCTCCCACTCCTTTCCCGCTCAAAGAATAGCAATGAGGTAGCAGAGCGAGCAGGAGGAGCAGGGGAAGATGGAGATAGGTCATCTTCCTGGCGGGAAGAGAGGGGAGGAAAAGCTCCCCCCCTAGTTTCATAATTAAATTTCCTCAAAAATTTCTTCTTCTTCCTCCTCAGTGTCAACAGGAGTGACTGAGTTGGCTTGAACAACAGCTCCCATATCTAGTTTTTCGCGCACCTGCCGATCAACATTCTCGGCAAATTCGGCATTCTCTTCCAGATATTTGACAGTGTTGTCTCGGCCTTGGGCGATATTATCACCGTTGTAGCTGTACCAAGCTCCCTTGCGAGTAATTACGCCAGTTTGCTCCGCTAGGTCAACAAGACAGCCCAACCGGGAAATGCCTTGTCCGAAGATAATGTCAAATTCGGCAATGCGGAAAGGAGGCGCAACTTTATTTTTTGCCACCTTGACTTTGGCACGGATACCGTATTCGCCTTCACTACCCTTTTTCAGAGTTTGAATCCGACGAATGTCTAGACGAACGGACGCATAGAATTTGAGAGCATTACCGCCAGTTGTGACCTCTGGACTGCCGTAGGTGACACCAATTTTTTGCCGCAACTGGTTGAGGAAAATGACCGTACAGCCAGATTTCCCAATATTACCAGCGACCTTACGCAGCGCCTTGCTCATCAGACGCGCTTGTAAACCCACCTGGTTGTCACCCATTTCGCCTTCAATTTCCGCACGAGGCACCAAGGCAGCAACCGAGTCGATAACAACGATATCCACTGCTGAAGACCGCACAAGTTGATCGACAATTTCTAATGCCGCCTCACCGTTGTCAGGTTGGGAAACCAAAAGGTTGGCGATATCAACGCCCAAAGCGGCAGAGTAAGTAGGGTCAAGAGCGTGTTCAGCATCAACAAAAGCAGCAACGCCTCCGGATTTTTGCACTTCTGCTACCGCATGCAAGGCTAGCGTTGTCTTACCGGAACTTTCTGGACCATAAATTTCAATAACGCGCCCTTTCGGCAAGCCACCGCCCAAGGCTAGATCCAGGGTAATTGCACCACTCGATATGGTTTCCACCTTCATGCGGGCGGCATCTCCTAAGCGCATGATCGAGCCTTTGCCGAAGTTGCGCTCAATCTGGTTTAGCACCAAATTTAGGGCTTTTTCCTTATCGGGATTGTTCGTAATTTGGGTAGCCATTAATGCCTCAAGAACAGGGGATAAGATGTGCTGGAAATCACAGTTCAATTGTTCTCTATTCTAACGCTCAACAACGGAGAGTTGAAGGCGACTTTATCATTGTACAAGATGCCACAAACCTTTATTGACAAAGCATTTGAGTAAATTAACCTACCCTACCCTAGTGTTTTTTCTACTGGGTAAATATATTATTTCTTTGTGATTGACCAGGCTGTATGGTGTGCCGTCGATTCGGCTTGTCAGCTGAACCGCTGACCTTGCCAATAGAGCAACCTGAGGAATTCTCCAGAAAACCCACATACTTCGTTTCGGGTAAAACTAGATTAATCTCTAAAATTGCCACCATTTTTAGGTTAATTAAGTAATTTCACTAAGATAAAAAGTAAAAAATATGACTTCTGATTTCCAAAAAGCACTGGTGCCAGAGATAGCTCTGTCTGTTGGAGGGTTAACAATCTACATTCAGGAGCTGTTAGAGCAGGATGAACAACTCCGGCAGGTTTGGGTGACAGGGGAAGTCTCCAGTGCTAACCGCCATCGGAGCGGGATGTTTTTCACGCTCCAAGACCCGGACTCTAAGGCATCAATTCAGTGTGTAGTGTGGAACTCTCAGCTGGACAAGTTGGTACAGCTACCGGTATCCGGAGATCAGTTGATTGTTTTGGGCAGTCTCCGGGTTTATCCTCAACGGGGACAGTATCAGCTGAGTGTCTGGCAAGCATTGCCAGCAGGTGAAGGATTGCAAGCGTTGCGCTATCGCCAGCTCCGTAACCGACTGGAGGCAGAAGGGCTATTTGATGAAGAACGGAAGCGATCGCTCCCCACTCATCCTCAAATTATTGGCGTCGTTACCTCGCCCCAAGCGGCTGCCTGGGGTGATATTCAACGCACACTCCGGCGTCGGTATCCCGGTCTGCGCGTCCTGTTTTCACCAGCTCAGGTGCAGGGCGAACTGGCTCCCGCATCGATTGTTGCTGCTATTGAGCGGGTTGAGCGGGATGGAAGAGCGCAACTGCTGATTTTATCGCGAGGGGGTGGCTCATCTGAGGACTTGGCTTGCTTTAATGATGAACGAGTAGTGAGGGCGATCGCTGATTGTTCAATACCCGTGCTGACGGGTATTGGTCATCAACGCGATGAGTCCCTAGCTGACTTAGTTGCGGATGCTTATGCCCACACTCCCACAGCGGCGGCGGAACTAGCGGTTCCAGAACTCGTGACGCTCTACGCCGAACATCAACAGCGGCAACGTGCTCTCACTGACGCCGTGACTGAAGTTTTAGAAGTATCCCATAATCAACTGCAACGTTTGCAAGAGCGATTACGACGCCTGCCTCTTGAGCGACAATTACGCGCCGAACAAAAAGCGATCGCACAGAAGCGTCAGCAATTGGTGCAATCCACATCACGTCGTCTAAGTCAAGCCACCCAACACTGTCAATTTCTGCGGCAACAGCTAGCGACACTTGACCCAGAGAACGTTTTGAAACGAGGCTATGCGGTGGTGCGCTCCGAAAACGGAACTATTGCTCGTTCAGCAGCTAACCTAGTCCCTGGACAGGAACTACAAATTCAGCTAGGTGAGGGTCAAGTTAAAGTTACAGTTACTAAGATTCTGGACTAGGAATGAGATTTATTTCTGAATGGCGCTTTGGCTTTAATATCACTGCAAGATTCTAAAGCCTGATCAGTAGATCTACTCCATTCATCGCGGCGACTTTCGATAGCCAGCGATCGCCTGCAATGCTTTCTCTTTAGTTTCGTCATCTTTAATGGTTTCGACGACCTTAAGGGCTTGGTTGTAGCGACCAGAGGCGGCTAACTCGCGGACGAGTGCCTCCAATGCCCTCTCTTTATCATGGTTATCTTTAATGGTTGCAGTAAGGGTTTGAGCAATCTTAAGAGCGTGGTTGTACTGACGGGCGGTGGCTAACTCTTGGGCGGTCGCCTCGCTCACCCTGTCTTTGACATAGCTATCTTTGATAGATTCGACGGCTTTCAGGACTTGGTCATACAAACTGGCAGCAGCATATGTTTGAGCTATATAGGTCAATACACTAGCTTGGTTATCTACATCTGTGATAGTTTCGGCATTGTAGTGAGCTTGGGCAAAAATTGGCTCCGCTTGTGACTGCTGACCCCCTAGTGCCACCTCACTAGCTATGTCCGCCAACACCATTGCTTTTGTATCCGTGTCTTTTATAGTCTGCGCTACCTGAAGAGCTTGAGAAAAAATTCCAGCAGCTTGGAATTTTTGTCGAGTTGCTGTATATCTGCGGGCGATGTTTGCCAGCACCCAAGCTTGGATATCGGCATCTTCGATAGTTTTGGCTACGTTAAGGGATTGAGAAAGGCTTACTCCAATTGCTTGTACCCTTTGATTAGGGGCGGAAGAGTCAGTGGCGATCGCCTTTAATGCCTTCTCTTTGAGAGCCTTGAACTTGATTGTTTCGGCTACCACAAGGGCTTTGTTGTACTGACCAGCAGCGGCATACTGGAGAGAGTTATAAGCCAACGCCGAATCTTTCCCTAATACAACGCGTCCTGTGTTATTACCGACTGTGTAGGAACCAAGTGCTTTTGTGTTGGGACCGCATTCTAGGATATTACCTCGCACGATTGGAGCGGCAGGGGGTGTCATACCTAGAGATTGACTTTCACAAAGGATTACAACTGTCAAAATCTCATCAGTCTCGTGATTAGAGGGTGTTAGGAAAACACCCCCGACATAGCTCTTAACCGTTTCCTGCCGAGAAGTCGCATAGTTAAATGCAGCTAAGGGAGTAGCACGAATTGAATATTCGTAGTTTACTGTCGGATTTTTAATGTTAATACCTAACTTTAGGACAGAATTGGAAAACTCCCCTTTTTCCATAAAGTAAGCTTGCTGGGCGCGGTTCATGGCTCCAATATTTGAGTTGCCTTCATTTACACTGTGTTTCCGGTAAACCACAAACGTGGGCACAAGAATGGCGAAAAGAAAAAGGGCCACATATTGAGATAGGGCTAAACCTCCAATTCGACCATAACGAACTTTTGGGGCGGTTCTCTGTTTCCCAGCAGATGTTTTGGATGAAGCACTAGCTTGCAGAGCCTTAAGTGCTTGGCGTACCTGAGCAAATCGTCGTTCGGGGGCCGGATCGGTTAGCTTTTCAAGCCAATGAGCGAAACTAGGAGTTAAGCTGACCTTGTCTTTAAATTGCAGACGCATTTTACGGAGCGGCAAGTCAATGGGGGCTGTGCCAGTTAGCACATGAATTAGAGTAGCTCCCAGTGCATACAAATCACTCGCAGGTATGGCTTGCCCCCAAAGCTGTTCGGGTGGAGCATAACCTCCAGTGCCGACCACAGTAAAGGTGGCTCCCTCTGCCTTCGCTCTGTCTTGCACTGCGCCAAAGTCTACCAGATAGACTTGCCCTTCTTTTCCCCAAATAATGTTGCTAGGCTTGATATCACGATGCAATACTGGTGGGCTTAACTCGTGTAGATAAACCAATATATTCAGCAGCTGGGTAGCTAACTGTTTTGCCTCTACTTCTGTGAAGCGTTTCCCCTGCTTCAACAGTTGCTGCAAAGATGAGCCAGGAATATAGTCTTGCACTAACGCAAACCAAGGCAAACCATTCCCTGCATCCTTCTCAATAGCAAAGTAATCGCGATATCGAGGAATTCGAGGATGGTTAAGATGTTTGAGGACTTGAGCCTCGCGCTCAAATAACTTTAAGTCGTCCCAGTGTGTCTGCGGGCTAAAGGGCAGTAACTTAACAATTACGAGTTGTCCCGGTTCAGCGGCTAACTCTTCGGCCATCCAGGTTTGACGACCAGCATTGTTTCCTAGCTGTTGTTTGAGTTGATAACGTCCTTGTAAAATCTGTTGAGCTTGCAGCATCATGTATTAGGTGTTGTTAGTTGCGAAAATTTGAGTTCGGGAATTTCAAATCAACAGGCAGAAACTTTACTAGTCATGTCTTAGGCTTATTATTTATGTGATTTTAGCCACTCTTGAAGTTCATCAACTAGCCACTCGCACTCAGCTTCAGTTAGGTTCTGACCAAATACATATGTCTGTTTTTTGGACTGGATAACTACTCCTTTAGAGGGTATTGATTCAATGCTTTTAATGTTTGAAAGGTGACACAAGCTATAGTGTTCATTATCAAAGCTTGAGGAAAGCTTATTAAAAAATAGAGTAGGCAAAGGTTGTTCAAAAATTATACAATCACTATTTTTATAGAGATAAAGCCTTTGAAGACCAAAGCAAATGAGCCATGAGACAATTAAATCAGCTTGAACTACTCTTATTTCTGATTTTGCCTTATTTCCAGTCCAAAACATAAAAATAATCAATGGTATAATGAGCAGTAATGTGGTTTTTTCTAAGCCACCTAGAAGTACACAAAACACCACCAAAATAATTGCTAATATTCCTAGCGCAATTGGTAAAATCAAAAAAAGTAAAGAGCTTAAAGCAAGAAAAAACTTCAAACTAAGTTTAATCAAATTATTGAATGATTTTCGACCTATAGGAATTTCAATAATTAACTGACTCCGAGACTTTTGAAATTGAACGCGGCTAGCAGTCGGTTGGCAGCTTTTGTATTTTGAGGAGCTGAAGGAATGACCTGTTTTAAGAGCTTCAATTGCTTGTTCAGCTGAACTAAATCGCCTGTCTAGGTCGGGTTCTGTGAGCCATTCAATCCAACTAATGAAACTGGCATTGAGACTCACCTTGTCACGAAATTGTATGCGTAAATTACTTTGCGGTAACTCAGCTGGCGCTGTGCCAGTCAATAAATGAATTAAAGTAGCTCCTAGTGCATAGAGGTCACTCGCCGGCACCGCTCTTCCCCAAAACTGTTCGAGGGGTGCATAGCCAGCTGTCCCAACTACTGTGAACGTTGCTCCCTCAACAGCAGTTGGGTCTTGCACAGCCCCAAAATCTACTAGATAGACTTGCTCATCCGCTCTCCAAATCAGGTTGCTAGGCTTAATATCCCGATGCAGTACGAGGGGATTTAACCCATGCAAATAAGTCAGAATTTCCAGTACTTGTGTAGCAATTGAACGCACCTGAGCTTCTGTGAAGTGCTTTCCCTGGGCGAGTAGTTGCTGGAGGGAGTTACCGGGAATGTAGTCCTGCACCAAAGCAAACCAGCACAAACCCTCGCCAGTGTCTCGATCCAAGGAAAAATAATCGCGATACTTTGGAATTCTAGGATGGTCGAGATTCTTGAGAACTTGAGCCTCTCGCTCGAACAGCTTGAACTCATCCCATTGCATCTGAGGACTGAAAGCTAGCAACTTAACAATTACTGGCTTCGGTGACGTTTCTGATTGCTCTTGTGCAAGCCAGGTTTGACGACCAGCATTTTGCCCTAAGCTTTGTTGGAGGTAATAACGCTCCTGTAAGACTTGTTTAGCTTGCAGCATCTTATGGCGAGTCCTTGATAGGCTGAACAGCTACAGTGAATCTCTGGCAAAAGTGAATCTTTACTACGTAGCAGTAGTACTTATCTCCTTGGCTTGACCACTTATGCAAGAAGTCTTATTGAAGAACCGGATTTTTTAGTGATGATGACCCTGTCAGGATGGCAACATTCAGCTGAGGGTGTTCCCGACTAGATGTAACTTACCCACTTTCTGTGTGGGAGCTGTCACTGTCTGTTCTCGTAGTGTATAAGCTGTTTTGTTAGGTTTGTCATTAGTTACGATTTTACCCCGTTGTATTGATGGGGGTCGTAAAGTGCGATCGCCTACACCATTTCTTCTTCCCTGTCTGTGTAACCTAGGATTCTGCCAAACCCTCAACTCTGTCCTTTGATAGTGTGTCCCTCACACAGAGTGAGTTTAAGCTGAAAGCTGTTAGTTCGCCGTTTGTAAGCAATATCTATGAGCAGTGAGACATCAAAACCATCTGCCAATCAAGAAAACACTAAAAACCATGAGCAGACTGAAGAGGATTCTCTCCTCAAAGATGCCGTCGATGCACAGGATTTAGCGCTGAAAGGTCGCACCATCCAAGATCCAGAGGAACTTAAAAGCAACCCTGCAGTGGCTCCTCAAATGCTCAATGATCCCGCTGATATCAAAGAGGGTTTCAAGTTTGAGAGAGACTGATGCCATCTCAGATGCATCAGTTTCTCCTCGCCCTAATAGAGCAAATTCTTACCCAGGTTTTGTAACAAAAATGCGCCTGAGTTGCCTCAGACGCCTTTTATCAATTCAATTTGAGAATTATATCTAACCCAACGCCTCGGCACCACCGACGACTTCCAGGATTTCCTGGGTAATTGCGGCTTGCCGCGCTTTGTTGTAAGACAGCGTGAGTGTACTCACTAGATCCGAAGCGTTTTCGCTGGCGTTGTTCATCGCTGTCATTCGCGCAGCAAGTTCACTAGCGGCAGACTCTTGTAATGCCCGCAACAACTGGTTATTCAGATACAGTGGCAAGAGGGCGTCAAGAATTTGCACCGGGTCTTGTTCAAAGATCATGTCACGGGGGAATGTACGGGTTGGAGTTGCAACTTTCTCCCGTGTCACCTCAAAATCGCCTCCACGAGTTGTCAGCCTGAAGATTTCATCATCTTTTACTTCTAGTCCTTGTGCTGTCAACGGCAGCAGGGTTTGAATCACCGGACGAGAACTAATCAAGGAGACGAACTTGGTGTAAACTAACTCAACTCGATCTACAGATTCTGACAGGAACAGGGAAAGCAATTCGTCAGCAATCATTGATGCCTCTGATGCTGTCGGAATCTGCTCCAAACCTGTATATTTGGCACTGATCGGCTGTTCGCGCCGCTGGAAGTACTGGAGAGATTTGCGTCCAACCAGCACGTACTTGGGGTTAAGGCCTTCCTGCTTTAGTTCCTTGGCGCGGTTTTCAGCGCGGCGGATGACGTTGGTGTTGTAAGCGCCACATAGACCGCGATCGCCTGAAATAACAAGTAAGCCTACAGTCCTGACATCCCGTTGCCTAAGCAGGGGCAAATCGGCCTCTTCAAACCGCAGACGGTTCTGTAAGCCGTAGAGAACTCGTGCCAAGCGGTCAGCAAAGGGGCGCGTTGCCGTCACCTGTTCCTGAGCACGACGCACTTTGGCAGCCGCGACGAGGCGCATTGCCTCGGTGATTTTCCTGGTGTTTTTGACCGACTGAATGCGATCGCGAATTGTTTTTAGATTGGCCATGATGTTTCCTCAGAATTCAGGATTCAGAATTCAGAAGCCAGGAGAAAGTCGAATTCTGACTCCTGACTCCTGACTCCTGAGTACTCCTATACAGATACCAAGAAGGTCTGCTTGTATTCAGCGATCGCTTCCTTCAGAATGCCTTCTGCTTCATCATTGAGCTGCTTTTCTTGGCGAACAATCTCCACATACCGAGGCTTGCTGGTTTTCAAGTACTCCCGCAGCCCCTTAGCAAAAGTGGTGATCTTCCCAACCGCAATGTCATCCAGATAGCCATTCAAACCTGCGTAAACAACTGCCACTTGCTCATAAACTGCCAAAGGCGAGTATTGAGGCTGCTTCAACAGTTCCCGCAAGCGCTCACCTCGCGCCAACTGGTCTTGAGTTGTTTTGTCCAAATCAGAGGCAAACTGAGCAAACGCTGCCAAGTCGTCAAACTGCGCCAGTTCCAGCTTCAACTTACCAGCAACCTTTTTCATTGCCTTGGTTTGGGCGGCAGAACCCACTCGTGACACTGAGATACCTGGGTTAACTGCTGGTCGCAAGCCGGAGTTGAACAAGTCTGAGGTCAAGAATATCTGACCATCCGTAATCGAAATCACGTTTGTGGGAATGTACGCTGAAACGTCACCCGCTTGGGTTTCGATGATCGGCAGGGCGGTCATACTACCTTCACCCAGTTCGTTACTCAGCTTCGCCGCCCGTTCTAACAACCGTGAGTGGAGGTAGAAAACGTCTCCAGGATAAGCTTCACGACCGGGTGGACGGCGCAGCAGCAGAGACATCTGGCGATAAGCTTGAGCTTGCTTGGAGAGGTCATCGTAAATGACCAGCGTCGCCTGACCCTTATACATGAAGTATTCAGCAAGGCTGGCACCAGTGTAAGGTGCTAGATACTGAAGGGTTGCCGGGTCATTAGCATTGGCTGCAACCACAATCGTGTAATCTAATGCGCCTTTTTCCTGAAGAACATTCACCACCTGAGCGACGGTAGAAGCCTTCTGACCAATGGCGACATAGACACAAATAACATTCTCTTCTTTCTGGTTGAGGATAGTATCAACCGCAATTGAAGTTTTGCCCGTTTGTCGGTCACCAATGATCAACTCCCGCTGACCCCGTCCAATTGGAATCATCGCGTCAATGGCGGTGATGCCTGTTTGCATCGGTTCATAAACCGAACGCCGCTCAATAATTCCTGGTGCACCGGATTCGATTAGACGCGATTCGGTTGTGTGGATGTCTCCCTTCCCATCAAGCGGGCGAGCCAGGGCGTCTACCACGCGGCCAATCATCGCTTCTCCCACGGGCACCTGGGCAATCTTGCCGGTGGCAGTAACGGTGCTACCTTCCTGGATACCGCGACCAGTCCCCATCAACACGGCACCTACATTGTCCTCTTCTAAGTTCAGGGCAATGCCAACTTCGCCGTCTTCAAACTCCAACAATTCCCCAGCCATGCACTGTTCCAAGCCATAAATCCGGGCAATCCCGTCACCGACTTGCAACACGGTGCCGACGCTGGAAACGCTGACCTCTTGGTCATATTGTTCAATTTGCTGCCGAATAATGCTGCTAATTTCGTCGGGTCTAATGCTAATCATGTCAATAGTTAGTTGTTAGTTGTCTTAGGGTTTGAGATTTCCAATCCAAAATCGTTAGGTTGCACTGCTCAGGCGCACACCGATACGACGTAGTTGGCCTCGCAGACTGGCGTCGATTACCTGAGACCCTACTTTGATGATGACACCGCCGATTAAATCCGGGTCAATTTTTGTATCCAGGTCTACTTGGTGGGCACTTGTCATCGCCATGGCTTTCTCACGAACCGACTGCTTCTGACTGTCCGACAGTTCTACCGCTGAGGTTACTTCAGCTAGAACGGTCTGATTCAACTTCCGTAGAAGAGCTTGGTAATGTTTGCAAATCCCTTCTAAAAATAGAATGCGCCTGCGCTCCACCAGAATCTTCAAAAAATTCATTGTGTAGGGGTGAAGCTGTTCACCAGCCACTCGTTGCAACACAGCTTTTTTGTCTTCAGCTTTGACAATGGGATTGATTATAAACTGTTGGAACTCTGGTGATTCTTGCAGGAGATTGAGCAAAGCCGCCATGTCCTCACCGAAACGCTGTGTCAGGTCACTGGACTGGCCCAAGGACATCAAAGCTTCTGCGTAAGGCTCCAGGACTTGGGCACTCAACAGACTACCTTTCACGATCCACCTCCTATGAGAGCGATGCTGCGGTCAATTAATTGATGTTGAGCGGATTCATCTAAGCGGTCTCTGAGTTGCGATTCAACTCGCTCCATCGCTAGAGCCGCCACTCGCTGACGAAGTTCTGCGATCGCTCGATCCCGTTCAGTGTTCAAACCCTGAACGGCTGTTGCTTTCATGCGTTCGACATCTTGAAGAGACGCCTCTAGAATTGCCGTTCTTGCCGCTTGGGCGCTTTCTTCGGCAGAGGCTCGAATTTTTTCAGCCTCTGCTTGGGCTTTCGCCAATTTTTGCTGGGCATCTGCTAAAGCGGCAGCTGCATCTTTCTGCCGTTTCTCAGCATCTCGAATCGCTTCTTCAATTTTTGCGCGTCTTTCTGATAGGATCTTACCCAAAAATTTACGCCCAAAGAAAAATAGTACCCCGAGAATGATCACGAGGTTAATCAGGTTGGTTTCTAAAATGTCAAAGTTTAGACCAAAACCACCTTCCGAACCGCCTTCCGCTGCGACCTCTGCGGCTGCGGTAGCCAGGAATGAGAAAGTACCCATAATAGCCATATACAACTCGAAAATTGAGAATTGCCAATACTTGGACTGGTGTACTAGGGCAAAAAACTGGATGCCGCCAAAAAACGTTGCGATTAACAGATTGACCTTGAGCAAGATCAATTCTTCTACCCCACCGCAACGGGTAACTCCTCTATGAAGCTTTTCAGGCAGGAGTGCGCGAGCCTAAGTTTTCTTCTGTCCAGCCTCGCTTCGATAAATTGCCACTCTTACACCGCAATAGAATACATGCCTACTGCTACTGCCGCTTCACACCTAATGTCAGCTACCGCTCGCCCTACCGATTGACCAGTTCTGCTCCCAAGAGTTTCTCCAGAATCTGGCGACTGAGGGAATCCACTTCTTGTTCAAGCGACGCAAGTGCCTCAGCTTTTTGCTGTTCGATCTCTTTCTGTGCTTGCTCTCGTTGTACTTGAGCTTCAGTTAGAGCTTCTTGCATCTTTTGAGTAGCAATTTTCTGGGCATCCGCTTGTGCTGCAGCAATTGTCGCTTGAGACTTACGGCGAGTTTCTGCTAGCTCTTGCTCATACTGCTTTGCCAAGTTCTCTGCTTTTGATAGGCGTTCCCGTGCCTCCAACAGGTTCTTGCGGACGTAATCATCGCGATCGTCAATTGACTTGGTCAATGGCTTGTAGAATACCGCATTCAACACCACCACCAAGAGTATAAATTGCAAAGCCATTAACGGCAGGGTGGCATCAAAATCAAACAAGCCCCCTTCTTTGGCAGCGGTTTCAGCTGTTTCGACAGCCAGTAAAATTGTCCAATATGTCATCATTATTTTCAGATCCCACAGCTTAAAAAAGGTCAGCTCTTCACTTGGGATAGGGATACCTTGGGTATGAGTTGCTGTAAATTTTCCCAGCACTCAGGCTCATGTGTTTCCGTTGCCTGAGTGCTGGGGAAAATTCTACGCGAAGGGGTTAGCAAACAGCAGAACGAGAGCCACCACTAGACCGTAAATCGTTAGCGCTTCCATGAATGCCAAGCTCAACAGCAGTGTGCCGCGAATTTTACCTTCTGCTTCTGGCTGCCGTGCAATCCCTTCAACTGCCTGACCAGCAGCATTTCCTTGACCAATACCAGGGCCAATAGCGGCAAGACCAACAGCCAGAGCAGCGGCGATAACGGAAGCAGCAGCAATTATTGGATTCATGATGATTTTCCTTAGATTAACTAAAACAAACTAAACAACAGAAGTGAAACTCCTACCTCGAAAAATCCGCTTTTTGAGCGGACGCGTGGTAGTTTTAGGTGAGCCATAACTGGATCATCATCGAAGGGCTTTCACCCTCAGTCATGATGCTCTTCGCCATGCTCCTCCAACGCCTCTCCAATATAAGCAGCTGCCAAGGTGGCAAAAATTAGAGCTTGGATTGCGCTTGTGAATAACCCCAGTGCCATTACTGGCAAAGGGACAAACAAGGGAACCAGCAGCACTAACACTGCTACCACCAGTTCATCCGCTAGGATATTCCCGAACAGACGGAAGCTAAGGGAGAGGGGCTTGGTAAAATCTTCCAGAACCCTGAAAGGCAGTAGGATTGGAGTCGGCTGGGCATAACCAGCAAAGTATCCTATTAAGCCCTTCTTACTCAAACCCGCGTAGAAGTACGCCAGTGAAGTCAGCAATGCAAAGGCAACCGTTGTATTGATATCGCTTGTCGGAGCAGCTAACTCACCCTCTGGCAACTTAATTAGCTTCCAGGGAACAAGCGCACCAGACCAATTTGCCACAAAAATGAACAAAAAGAGAGTGCCTACAAAAGGCACCCAGGGACGATACTCTTTCTCCCCAATTTGGTTTTTTGCCAAATCCCGCAGAAATTCCAGGGCATACTCCATAAAATTCTGGATACCACTGGGAATTCGCTGCATATTTCGAGTTCCAGCAATCGAAGCAGTGACGAGAATAGCAATCACAACCCAAGAGGTAATGAAAACCTGCCCGTGTACTTTTAAATTACCGATGTGCCAGTATAAATGCTGACCAACTTCTAATTCAGCAAGGGGGAAAGAATTCAGAACGCTCAAACCATCTATCATTTCCATTCCGGAGATTTCCCCAGATATCTGTCAAGGGTGAAAGGTCATCTGACTAACAACTTAACCTACTTGGAAGTAGGAAGTAGTGTGCTTTGCAGCACATAGACGATGATTGCGGCTTTAAAAGTCAGGAATCCTAAAAATATGGGCAAAATCTGCAATTTTTGCCATTGAGTGGCAACGATAAATAGCCCAATAAAAAGCGCAAACCGGGCAGAACTCGGACGCTTTTGTTGTTGACCTAGCCGCTCGACGTCTTTAGCCAACATTCTCAAGTAAACCATACCTGTGCACGCCCCGATCAAATAATTCAAGGCAATGTCAAGTGAATAAAAAATCCACACACAGACAAAAATAATCCCTGTCATTGCGAGCGTAACCAACAACAACGTTTGTTTGAGTTGGTAGTACTCCTGCATGGAGGAATCGGTTTGGAGGGGTGGGGAACTCGGTTGAGGAAGTTCCTCAGTTGCCGAGGTCGGTTGAATGGAGTCGTCTGACAAGTTCACAGGTAGCAGTAAAACCTAGTCCAGAAAGCTGGCTCGTTCTCTACAAGCCCTAGGAAATCATACCATGCGACAGTAACAATACTTAAAATATCTTTAATATCAATTCAGGGTGGCTGGCAAGTCCATTGCCAGTTGAGGAGCGTTCTGCGTTTGCCCTCCCGAATTAGGTAAGCCCCCAGCTAGCTGTCAAGCTTATGCCTTGACAAATTAGTCACTCTATAGATCTGTTTTGGTATGAGCCAGACTAGACCAACGCCTCGTTACCCGCTATGGCTATCCTTTGCAAACTAAGAGTGTCTAACGCCCAGCTTGGGAGAACTACCTTAATGCCTCTCAATCTCCGTCAAGCTACAAAAGGGACTTCGTGTGCTTAAGTCAGAACTAGTGACTCCGCTAAACAGGTTGACTCAGCTCAAAGTGTTGGTTTCTTGGGGTCAAGCTGCACAGTCTTTCTATCTTAAGTGGTATGCCTCTGGCACGAGGTTACGACCTAGAAATCTTAATTAATTTATTGATAGTTAACTATACGCCTTATTAAAGAAGATTTTTCAATGAAATTTAAATTTCAGTTAATAGTAGGAATTTTAGGATTAAGTGCTTTCGTCAGTCTTCCAGCAGTCGCTCAAACCAACCGCTTGGAAAATTTCTTGAGTAGCACACCTCCATCCAATAGCGATCGCGTCAGTCTTACCCTCAACGAAGTTGAAGAAACCTCTGACTCCGACT
>DATNPI010000565.1:0-6140 GCA_036703325.1 Coleofasciculaceae cyanobacterium | reverse complement strand
GGCAAAGTACTGAGCGCGATGCATAGCGATTTCTTCGCCTGTGGCTCCTTTGGCTTTCAGTTCCGCTTCCAAGCTCTGCAACTGCGTCTTGATGCCATCACGCTTTTCGGCATCCATGACTTTAAACCGAACGACAAAGAGGCGTTTGTTTTGCCGACCAAAACTCACCCAGTTGTAAGTTTCACCCGGCTGGAGTGCCTCGTCGCCTCCATACAAGACACTGCGCTGTGCTGCTGTGACTGGCTGCTGCCACAACGCATTCTTGCGACCTGGTGAACGCACTTCTATTTTTCCTACTTCTGCCTGCCAGACAAACAACGGGCGATCGCTCCAGATTTCCTGAGGCGCTGGTTCTGGTGCGATCGCACAGAGCTTACTGGACTCGATGGGGCGAGCAGGGTTGCGATCAATACCCGGTTTTTTAGGAACTGGTGGCTTATTTTCTTCAAATAGCACCTGCCAAGATAACTGCTGACGCGCAGTGAGAGTTTGGGCACTAGTGTTTTGAGTTAACAGCTGATGCCATCCTATTAGCCAGAAAAATGTAGATAGTGAGAAGGTCAACGAAAGAATTTTTTTTGTTATTGTTGGCTGTTTTTTAGTAGTCAATAGCAAAGTAAACACCCTGTTAAATTTACGCATTGGTTTTTCTCTTGAGAAGAGTTGGTAGAGCATAAGTCCAAACGGTTACGGACGGTAGAAGCCAGGGGAATAACACAGCAGCAGATATATAAATTTGCAAGCTAACTAACCCATAAACCGCCGTTGTACTGGTTAGCACCGCCCACCACAGCCATCGCCGCTGCTGAGATGGCTGTTGCGATAGTGCGAGTGCACTTCCTTTCCCCAGTAAAATCGCTACGCCAATCATCCACAGATCAGGAATCGGGACAACCTGTCTCTGAGTCAGGAAATGATGAGCCATGTAGGCATGGATTTCGCCCCCGGTGAATAGCTTGCGCGGATCAGGGGGATTTTGCCGACTGCGCCAGTAACTGACGCCAGAGGGCAATAAGAAATTGTCACTCTCCAATGGTGCTCCAAGCTTGTCGCTATAGCCTCCTGGCGCGATTATGGCTACCTGTTGATTCAGGTTGCTCAGTTGTGGTGAATTAGCAGGAGTTTCGAGGAACTGCCAAGCAGGGAGGCGTTGATAAACTTGTTCAGGTGGAATCGAGAAGTCGATAATTGGGTGTAGCCACATTTGACCCAAACTATAGGAAAAGTTTGTTATTGGGTGTTTATGTGAGCTATTCGAGAATAAAGTTTTGTAATCTTGTCTGGTTGTGCTGCGTAGATGAGCAATCACCTGAGAAAGTAAGTCTCCTCGCTGCGGTGATGGCATCTGTGCAGCATGATCCGTAAGCAGCATAGCCGCTTCCGGAAGGGAGCCTTGCGGTAGTGGCAGTTGAGCAGTTGAGTCCAAGTTCAGCCGACGAGCCAATGCCAGGAGGTAGGCAAAGGGCAAATTCCGGGAGCTAGAGTCCTTCTCAGGCACAAGTACCATGTAGCTGGGCTTGTTGTGCCAATGAAACACGTTAACATCGCCCTGTAAGCTCTCATCAAGCTTGGCAATTTCTGGCATTGGCGCAATCCACTTGTTTGCATCATTCGGAAAAGCCCCTAAGACAAACCATGTTCCTTGCTTTTGCCGTGCTGCCTGAATTGATTGAGCGAGTTTGTGGTCGTTTTTTTCCTGTGGCAGGTCTAAGAGATAGTCAATCCCAATTACTTTGGTGTTTAAAGTCGAGAGTTTATCGACTAAACGAGCCAGATACTGGCGATCCATCTGTGACAGGTTCGAAATTTTTCGTTCTTTGATAATTGACTGATCGTCAATAGATAGTAATAAGACTGGAGGTTTGGCTGTGGTTGTTACCTGGTTAGTTACTTGGCGGTAGACAGCTTGTGCCAGTACGCGCCGCTCTAACAAATAGTTCTGTGCCGACAGCGAGCAACTGACTACTCCCAAGGTCGCTAGGGCGATCGCTTCCCGTTTGGTCGGTAGCAAGCACTTGAGCTTTTCTAAGAGTCCAAAGGGTTTGAGGCGAAACGGCGGTGCATCAGGATGCCGAAATAGGGAAGGAATTAGGTAAGCACTGGGGTAAGTAAGATGCTTTTCCAATTTGAGATACTGACAAGCCGCAAGAAGTGATTCATGGACATCTTCGTACTCTGCCAGACGCTGGAGAAAGCGCACGAGAAATTCTTGAGCGACGCGATTGTGAATCGGTTCCCGCATCACCGCCACCTGACTCAAGCCTAGGTTAATCAGCGCATTCGCAAGGCTCAGACCATTGCAGGAGTTAAACAGAGCGAACTGCAATCCCCGTTTCATGGCAATCTTGAGTGGTTGCGCGATCTCGTTGAGTAATAGGGAGACGTTAGGAGCGATCACCAATTCTCCCCCAAGCAGTGCCGTTTCATTGCTGTGACCGGCAAAAAATAATACATCCCAGCCTCGTTCATTGGTAAGCGCATTGACAATTTCGGCTTTTAATGCATTAGCATCCTGTCCGGGTTGCCAGCCAATAAACTCAATCTCGGCAATTGAGGAAAGCGATCGCACGGCAACTTTATCTTCTTGAAAATTTAAGCCCGTCTCATCTCCCAAAATCGCCAAAACCCGTGCCCGACGACGGCGACGCTGAGGAGTCACGGTTGTTGCTTGAATATTTATGGGTGTGCGGACAAAGCGAATTCGACGCGTAGCGGCAAACTCCGTACCAATTTCCCAGGCTTCCCACGGCAACCGCGCCAAATCTAAGGGATTGCAAGCGAGAAAAACCTCTATAGCTGGTGAACTTCTTCTCTCCCCTTCTCCCCCTGTCTCCCTGTCCATATCTCTAGCGGCTTGGGCGATGCGAGAGCGAATTTCAAATAACTCACCTTGGCGCAGCCATTGATGAAATTCATACAGGAGTTTAGCTTCTGCCTGCACTAACTTAGCGTGCCAGTCAACTGGCGGTGAAGCAAGGCTACCAGTGGCTGCCACTCGTCCCCGTAATGCTGTGTTATCAACACTGTGGTAAGTCTTATAAAAACTGAGATAAACAGAACTCCACTCTTGGTATAGGTAGCTCAGAGTCTCAGGGTAGGGAAGCGTCACGCTGAGTTGCTGTCTTCGCCCCCAAGACAACTCAAACAGACAAGCTTGTTCGACTCGCTGAACTTTTAGGTGGAAAACAGAAGTACTTTGGGTCATGGCTTTCAGGAGAGAGTGGTCAGCTGAAGGATGAAGTATGAAGTATGAAGGCTGAAGTGGTACTCTCACGGATGAATCCGGGGGCTTGTAGCCGATATTTATCTACCAACGTTCCATCCTTCATCTTTTACGCTTCATAGGTTTTCGTCACATCAAGTCTATTGATAGCGTTGTGATTGTTTGCCCTCACTACCAACATTTCCCTCTCTTAGGGGATGTCGGAGAAGGGTGAGGAATATAATTAATCATGACTCTGCTATCTATTAATCACAACCCGTTACCAATGCTGATCCCAAGGCGGGACAGAACCTAGACTTTTTAGGCATGGTGGAAGTCTATGGTCTTGGCTCGTACTTAAAATCCGAGCTTTGTCTAAAAAGTCAACGTGTTGGATAACCATTCTTCTAGTCCTCCAGCAACTGGGAAAGCCAATTGCTCGCTCAATTGTCTATATGTCTCATCCGAGGGGGACTTATGCAAAAATTTTGACGAGGCGGAGAAAGATAGCAGGGTTTGAGTGCCATATGGCTATGTTGAGGATGAGTTGAGGGAGAGCAATCAGCCTAACGGCATCAGGACTTACGCAAGTACAGTTGTTTTGCCGCTCGACCTCTCAAACAAAGGGGGTAGTAAATCTAGTTCCCCCCTTTCTTTGAGGAGCTAGGGGGGGCGAATGCGTAAGTCCTGGGTATGTTTGGCTAACGCTCTAGGGAAGCGGGGGAGCGATTCAGATAATAGTCGATAATTTTGAGTAAAGGAGCAGCAGTCAGTGGGATTTCTCCCCTGCTTAAGAGTGACTTGACCAGCCGGAATCAGTTCAACTGACTACTATCTGCTTCAAAGTAATGGTGGATAGCTTCATCACTTGGATTGTCACCAAAGGTTTTGACAATCTCTAATGCTTGCTCGTAACACTTCGCTCCTTGGGTATGCAGACCGAGACGGTCATAAACTCCCAATAGGGGCTGGAGGAACCTCTCCCTATCAGCGGTGTCACGCAGCAACGTTACGCTACTAGCCGTGTGGTGGAGTGCTTGCAAAATCCTCAAAGCTTGTAAATGATGCCACAGAGCAAAGGCATAATTACCCAGCTTGTAGTGAACAGCTCCTATGTAATCAAGACATCTAGCTTCGGTGCTAGGTGACTCAGCAAACCTCCGGCGAATTTCCAATGCTTGCTGATAAAACTCCAGTCCCTGCAACTCCTGGTTCAGATTGACATAAGCCGTACCAATACTCTCAAGAGTCGTTGCCTCGCTGTAGCGGTTGCGGAGTTTTTGGCGAATGGCTAGCGCTTGCTCAAACAATGCTAGTGCCGGACGATGCCGTCCCAGTTGGCAATAAGCTTCTCCAAGATTGTGAAGAGCCGCGCCTTCTCCATCCGGTACATTGCCTATGTCTTGGAACATTTTCAGAGCTTGGCGAGAGTAACACAGCGATCGCTCTGACTGACCCAAACTATTGTAAATTTCCCCAAGGCGATTAACAATTCTGGCGGTGCTAGCCTCGTTACCGGTCTGTTTGAAAATCGCTAAGGCTTGTAAATAAACCCTCAACGCCCTCTGATTTTGACCAGTCTGGCGATAAGCCGCTCCCATGTAATTGAGAATGACGGCAATGTTCATTCGATTTCCAATCGCTTTGGCGAGTTGTAACGCTTGCTCAAGACACTTGACTCCCCAGGCATACTCTCCGAGCTGACAGTGGACTAACCCAATGCTCTTGAGGGCATTTACTTGACCCACACGATTATTATCGGCTTGGGCTTTTGCCAAGGCTTGTTGGAATGCCTTTAAGGCAGTTTGCCATTGACCTTGACGACTTTGGCGATCGCGTTTACAAATCCTGCTGCGACAGCCGCCAAGTTGCATACAATAGGGTTCCCCGCTCTTGTCATACAGCCGCTCTAAATCCGCTTTGTGGTCAAGAGCACATTGCATAGTAAATGTTCTCCCTGAAGAAATTGGAGGATTGTTTGCTCTGGTTAGCTATATCTCTCACCTTTAAGGGGTTATGCAGGAAGCCGTTGCCCTTGGTGCTTTATCCAGAGTCTTTGTTGAGAATTGATTAATAGAGCGCTTGTAAAAGCCAATTTGGTGAGTACCTGTATATTTATCGTCCTGCTCTTCTCGATTTATGCAAGAGTCCACATTCCGCACCTTCAACTGGCACACTCGGTCTTTTCGGTATTCAGAACTAGGAATAAGTGATTATTAATACATTAACTACGTACAATACTTTTCCTAGACCCTTCCGATTTCTCATCCCCCAAAATATCAGTGCGATACCATTTTGTAATTGCTCTGCAACAAATCATATCCTTGCTCTCCCCTGATTAAGGGGGATAGAAGGAAATTAAATCCTTAGATGGTTGACAGCGTACCAGTTATCTGAGAAGCGGTGGGGGTCTGCTATGTAGGGTAAGACACCCCTTGTACCAATAACAACAAATCCTTGGACTGCAAGCTTGCCAAGCTTTAATAACCTTCCAACGTCCTAACGTTTCAACAAACAAGCTAAGAGGCAAACTAGATGTAGGACAGCTTATACCATTTGGTTAAATGTTTGGCACTTATCATGAGGAAAGGTTGTAGGTTTTAGGTTGCAGGTTTTAGGTAAAGTCTCTTCATCATCTACCACCTACCACCTAACCCTTAGCTCTTTGGGAACCGCTTCGCTAACACGATTTGTGTCATTTTTAAGACCAATTGGTATCATTTGCACGTCTTCATAGGATCTTTGGCTGTATACCTTTATGCTTGCCGCTCTAGATTGAAACTAAAGGGAGGTAATGTCTGTGTGATACCAGGAGCTAAACAAACTGTTACAATAAATTTCTCATCCCAACTACCGATGACACTGGTGAAGAAATAGGACGAATTGTCATCCCCCTCCAACACTCGTTCAACCAGAACGCCTGTCTGATCGCTGACTC
>DATNPI010000547.1:0-18166 GCA_036703325.1 Coleofasciculaceae cyanobacterium | reverse complement strand
CGTGGGCGATCGCCCTTGGCATACTAGCAAAGGCGATTGCCTAACTATGAGCCTTTGACTTAATGAGTTTCGAGGTTATTCTCTACATATATCCTTGGCTTTGTTAAGTTGACAGCTTCTGTAACTTTTAAGGAGCAATAAACGTGGTTAAAATTGTAAGTCGCAAATCACTAGGCACTCAACCCGTTTATGACATTGGTGTAGAGCATGACCATAACTTTGTTTTGGCAAATGGGAAGGTGGCTTCCAACTGCTTCAACAAATCCCATTCAACGGCTTATGGTTATGTGACTTATCAAACGGCTTATCTCAAGGCAAATTATCCCGTTGAGTATATGGCAGCACTACTAACAGCCAGTAGTGGAAGCCAGGACAAGGTGCAAAAATATATTGCCACCTGTCTAAGTATGGGAATCAAGGTAGAGCAACCGGATATTAATCGTTCTGAGATCGACTTCACGCCTGTATCCGGCAAAATTTTGTTTGGATTGTCGGCTGTACGGAATTTAGGACAAGGGGCAATTGAGTGTATTTTGAATGCCCGTAATACTGATGGCCCATTTAAGTCATTGGCAGACTTGTGCGATCGCATCGATTTACGTACAGTTAACCGCCGTGCGCTAGAAGCATTGATTTACTCGGGTGGTTTTGATAGCATTTCACCCAATCGGAAGCAACTAATCGAGTCTTTGGACGTGGTAATCAGTTGGGCACAAGACCGTGCCAAAGACCGAGATAGTGGTCAGACTACTATTTTCGATCTCCTAGGAACTGTGAATGGGAACCAAAGCAACCGTGGTGCGGCTTTGGAATCTATCCCGAAGCCTCCTAATGTTGCTGATTTCTCTCCCCAAGAAAAGTTACGCTTGGAAAAAGAATTGCTAGGTTTCTATGTATCTGACCACCCTTTGAAGTCAGTAAACCAAGTTGCTAAAGTTTTGTCTCCAATTAGTCTCAATGAGTTAGCGGAGCAAAGCAGAAAGACCACGATTAGCGCGATTGTGATGTTGACGGATGTCAAGCCAATCATGACTAAAAAAGGCGATCGCATGGCAATTGTGCAGATGGAAGACCTCTCCGGTCAAGCAGAAGGTGTTGTTTTCCCTAAAAGTTACGATCGCATTGGTTCGCTAATCCAAGCCGATGCCCGTTTAATTATTTGGGGCAAGGTAGATCGAAAAGACGAGCAAATCCAGATGATTATTGAAGATGCCGAGTTGATTGAAACTTTACCAATGGTGGTTGTGGAACTGACACCGCAACGAGTTACCAACAGCGAACTCACCCACCTCAAAACAATTTTGCAAGAACACTCAGGGCAGAAAAATCAGGCAAAAGTGCCGGTACTAGCAACAGTAGCTGCATCACATCCTCGCCAATTTGTTCGCTTTAACTCCAAATACTGGGTACAAGACTATAAAACAGCAGTTGGTGCTCTCAGGGATGCTGGATTCCCCGCCCGTATTTCTTCGCTCACTGGAAGTTGATAAGGCTGACTCTATGAACACGCCCTAATCAAAGTATAAAACCCAGATTCGGCACTACTCAAGTTCACACTACTTGTGCAAGGGAATAGGGAATGACAAATGCGCGGCGGATTATTGTTCATTGCCTTTCAGGGATGGTTCCAATTCTTGAGTTGCCAAGCGACGATCCTGCCAAACTTGCAGACTGAAAATACAGGCAAGCAACCACACTAAGCCCGCCGCATACCCAGCCACGATATCTGTAGGCCAATGGACACCAAAATAAAGCCGACTCAGACCAATTCCTGTCACTAATAGGAGGGTTAAGCTGGTAATCCATCCCCGCCACTGGGGGAACTTGGCAACCAGTAAGTAACCAATCATCCCGTAGGTGACCATTGAAATCATTGCATGACCACTGGGGAAACTGTAGTGACTGACATCCACAACCCGCTCCCATAACATTGGTCGTGCTCGACCAAATAGAGATTTGAGCCAAAAGTTTAAGGCACCTGCGCCACCTGCGGCAATTACCAATATTGTGGCTTGCGATCGCTGCCCCAGCGTCACTAACCAGATGCTCAAGCCGAGACAAACCGCCAGTAAAACTATTGGTTGCCCCATATAGGTAAAGCCAAGCATAACCTTATCCCATACTGGCGTTTGCAGTTCCCTGAGAGCCAGTAAAATTTGCTTATCAAACGTGAAGCTTTCTTTATCAAGGATGTCGTCGGCGATTACAGCAAATAGCCACATTGCTGAAGCAGACAGCAATAGACCGACTACTCGAATCGTCAACAGCAGTGGCAACAAGTGTTCTCGTCCCCACTTGGGCAAAGCCAAAATTAATTCTTTACTGAGCTTAGGCATTATTGAGATAGTCCAACCGAGGGCAAACTCTTCCAAGCTTGCGTCACAATGTCACTGAGCCAAAGTCTTTGGGCTTGATCGAGCAAGCTATCCTCTTCTAGCACTTCGGCGGTTAAATCGTCTAGGGACTGTCCCTGAGAGCGTGCAACCTGAATCACACCTGCGATCGCCGCCGCCACTAATTCTTCATCGACCGGTTTTTGACGCAAGGCCACAATTTCTTGAGGGTTAGCTGGGATGGGATAATTCATGGCTAGTTAACAGAGGCACCCCTTACCTTAACAAAAATGAGAAACGTGTAAAGTTTTTTTACTAATCTTAAATAAATCAGTATCCGGAAGTGTAGCGTATTTTGTCCCTTTTTCACCTCCGTCTTCCTTCGTAATTGATTACTCACTCAGATCACCAAGATGAAAGAACTTTTCTACGTAGAAGTACCGACACCAGATAGAGAAGCCGTATGCACCTGGTTACAACAGGAGTGGCAGCCCGAGCGGGGAGAGAAAATTATTACCCCTGACGGTATCCGTTTGCAATTTAGAAGTGCAGGTATCAGCAATGACAACCCTACAACAACAGCCGTAACGATTCCGGAAATTTCCATTTTTCTTTGGTCGGTCCAGCGAACCACGTACCTTAAGGTCTTTCGTGGGACTGATCGAACTATCACCGGTGAACGTCAAGTTTTACAACAGCTTAAAGCGAGTCTGAGAAGCCAATTCCCCAACCACTATCCCGAACCACCTGTCGTTGATTTATCCCAGCAATCAATCTTCGAGGCTTTGGCTCCGTACTACCCCCAGACTGTCCATTTCTTCAAAAAAATGCCTAACGGGGAATATGACCTCAACCGCGTCTATTGGTGGGAGAAGCAGTGGCGTGAGGGTGTACGCAATCCTAAGCAACCCAAGCAGGTGCTGTTTGACCGGAGAGTAGGAGAGCAGGAAAATTCCACCTCCTCACCCCCTCACCCCCTCACCCCCTCATCTTCCTACGACTTAATCTATATTGGGGGTGCCTTGGGCGTCATCCATGCGGCAGTCATGGCGCAGCGAGGCTACCGGGTGTTGCTCGTTGAGCGGTTACCCTTCGGGCGGATGAACCGGGAGTGGAATATTTCACGGGATGAGTTCCAAAGTTTGATTGACTTGGGTTTATTTACCCCAGCGGAGTTTGAGAGTGTCATTGCCAGAGAATATATAGATGGGTTTAATAAATTCTTTGATGGCAATAACCCACCCCATCTTAGAGCAGCAGTTTTGCACACGCCTAGGGTGCTAAACGTGGCGCTCGATTCTGAGAAACTGCTACAGCTGTGTGGCGAAAAGCTTAAAAGGGCTGGAGGAGAAATCTGGGATGAGACCGAGTTTATTCGGGCAGATATTGACTCGGAGCAAGTTGTCGTTGAGCTGCAACACCTGCCAACTCAAGTGCGCCGACAGGTAAAGGGGCGTCTATTGGTGGATGCGATGGGAACGGCTTCCCCAATTGCTTGGCAGCTTAATGGGGGTCGTGCTTTCGATAGTGTGTGCCCGACAGTGGGTGCGGTGATTGCCAAGGGATTTGAGCCGGAAGTCTGGGATGCTAATTACGGCGACGTTCTCAATAGCCACGGAGACATCTCGCGAGGGCGTCAGCTGATTTGGGAGTTGTTCCCAGGTGCTGGTAAAGAAATCACGATCTATTTGTTCCATTACCATCAGGTGAATCCTCAGAATCCTGGGTCATTGCTGGAGATGTATGAAGACTTTTTCACAATTCTGCCGGAGTATCGTCGGTGCGATATGGAAAAGCTGGTCTGGAAGAAGCCGACATTTGGTTATATTCCAGGCCATTTTAGTGTGGGAAGTCGCGATCGCATTGTTGCTTTTGACCGTCTCATTGCCGTTGGGGATGCCGCCTCCCTCCAGTCTCCCCTTGTCTTCACTGGCTTTGGTTCGCTTGTCCGAAACCTAAATCGCTTAACTGACCTTTTGGATACAGCCTTGCGGCATAATCTCCTAAGCGCCAATGATCTAAACCAGATTCGCGCTTATCAAAGCAACGTCGCCGTCACTTGGCTATTCTCCAAGGGCATGATGGTGCCTACGGGTAGTCACCTGCCGCCCCAACGGGTCAATTCAATGCTGAATACCTTCTTTGGGCTTTTGGCAGACGAACCACCCGCTGTGGCAGATACCTTTATTAAAGACCGCGTCGGCTGGTTAACCTTCAATCGTCTAGCACTGAAGGCAGCTAGGCGAAATCCTGCTCTCTTGCCCTGGATTTGGGAAATGGCTGGTGCAAAGGATTTATTTCGTTGGCTAGGCAGCTACTTGAGTTTCACGGGTAATGCTTTAGTCAGCTGGTTGCTCAGGGCTTGGTTCCCTGGCTTCGTGCGCCGTGTACAGCCTTGGCTTGAAGACCGTTATCCTGCCCTCTGGCTACGGCTGTTGGCTCAAAGTTATGGTGTAACTGCGGGTATGGGTCGTCCTGAGCGGGTGAGGAGTAGAGACGCGATTAATCGCATTTCTAGAAGGGATGAGCTCGTGCGAAACTCAAGTCAGAGTGAAGCATTTGATCCGAAATTTGTGGATCGACCTTAAAGCGATCGCGTTAGCGCTTGCAGATCATACACTTAGCGTGGCGTTAGCCCAGCATCCCGTCAGCGTTATCACATTTCTGTTGAGCAGCTGCGATAACACGACGGGTTGCAATTACACTCAAGCCAAGTCGCAATATTATTAGGAATAAATGATGCCTATAGCCTCTTGGTTCCAGATTTCTTTTTTCCAGAGATTGGAAATATTTTGTGGAAGCGGGTTCGCCGTGGTGAAGCGAGTTTAGAGAATGCTCAGGAGGGTTTAGGAAGGCTAGTTGGAGTCAGTCTGCATATACATCCGTCTTTGCCGCTGACTGCAACATTTTTTCGGTTAATTTGTTCCCATCGACTTACTGACCAGAAGCAATCCAAGCTTCGAGATCATCGAACTTCTCTGAGTCAATGCGGGTACCGGCGCTATTCTTACTAATGTCATGGTAGCCAGCATCTGTGTGGACAGCAAACACATAACGCTGACCCCCACTAAACTGATAAACACCTGCACCCTGTTGTCCGCCAGAGGTGTCGATTTGGTAAGAGACGCGCCGTGAAGAGGAGCTGACAACCGATCCGTAGTGGTAGTAGAGGTTCAAGCCATTGAACCCATAACCATCTGGGTAGCCAGCAACGTAACCTGTCACGCCCTTAATCGATGGAAAGTAGGCGTAGCCCAGCCAGCCAGCCTTTTTGCCAATCTCACGGTCAAGGGTAATTAGGGCAATGTCGTAGTTCGGGTCTTGATAAGAAGCCCAGCCAGTGTAACTGCGTACCTGTGTCGCGTAGGCAGAGCCAAAGGGCTTATTGGTGCCGCCAGGGATAGCCTCGATTGTCTTAGCCCAGCCACCATCGCTCTTACTGTAAACACAATGACCTGCTGTCAAAACATACTTGGCAGCAATCAGTGTGCCGGAGCAGCCCTTGCTATTACCGTTGGAATAGGTGACGTAGAGTTTTGTCTGCGTACTCCAGGGGTAGCTGGCCGTGTCACTAACGTGAATGTAATTAGGGGCAACGAGGGTGTTGGGTTTGACGCCACGACCACCAAGTTGCTCCTGAACCAGAGGCTTGGCATTAGTCCTGGAGAAGGAACTCGGTTGACTTACCCTTGTTGAAGTACTCGAAGTCCTCCGTCGTACACTCTCACCTACCTGAGTCTTACCAGTTTTCAGGTTAAAGCTGACGGGAGTGCCAGCCTTAGCAGCGTTCGCGACAGTAGCAGGGGTAGCGCGGCTAGGGGCTTGAGGAGAGGGTAGCGCATATGTCATCCCGGAAAGGGAAAGCAGGTAAGAAGTGACCGCGAGTAAGGAAAAAGCCCACTCTTTCTTGTTCTTGAGCATTGATTTCACCCGATTAGCGTTGAAGGTTTCCAGCTCTGGCAACCGTTTCGTTACTCAGTAGCTATTAAACTAATCGGGGGGTTAATTAGCTTTTATGCAGATTGAAGAAAGTTTGCTCGAATATTAGCTTCCCAGTTCAAGACGGTCGAAGCCGGGGAAAACTGGGTAAATCAATTGCCGCCAATGACTTGCGCTTTTTGGGAGGACGTAGCGGATAGAGGGTCGGCGACGGCCAGTTAGATTGAGGGAGAACCACTTCATTTTGCTGGGCTGGCTCAGGGTCGTCAGAATCTTCCCATAACTCCTCTCTTAGCGCCTGTACCTCAGTGTCCAGTTCACCCATCTTCTCTTGCAACTGGGTCTTTTCAGTATTACCAGGGGCTGATGCCGAGGCAGCCCACTCATCCAAGTTAGTAGTTTCCGCCTCTAGCGTTACAGGTGCTTGGGCGTCCGTTAAATCTGATTGGACTTCTGACAAACCAGACGCCTCGGCTAGCAAGGTCATCTCGGCAAGTAGCTGCTGTTCCAATTCCAGCTCAGTATCTGTACTTTCTTGGGAAGCAGCCAGCAGCGCTTGCTCCTGGGTTTCGCCCCACTTTGCTAAGGGAGCCGCTAACTCCTCCGGAGTCGCTCCGCTAACGCTGCTGTACTTTGCTATCGTTGTTTCAGCCGGATTAGAGGCATCTACCGTTGAAGGAATATCGGTTTCTTTAGGGCGTCTAACTTCAAAAGGTTCTACTTCTGAAGGATATGCAGCTGAGAGTGGCTCAATTACTAGTGGTAGTTTCCAGAGTGTATCGAAACTAGATGTTTCTTCGTCTAACTCAGGTTCAGCTGACCAAGGTTGGATGGGTTGTGCTTTGGGAAGGGCAGAGGGGTTAGAAGTACCGCCTCTATGAGGCTGTTGTTGCACCACAGAACTACTGGCGGTTGGCATTTCCAGAGACTTTTCCAGAGCAACCTTAAATTGCAGGGTTTGGCGTTGCTGTCGGTTTAGGCGTGTTCTAAGTTCTCTACAGGTATTGGCAGCTTGCAACAGTTGGTGGGACTGCTCGTTGTAGCGCTGCTGGGTGAGGGCACATTCTCGCTCTAGTTGAGCGATCCGTTCTTGAGAGCTTTGTAACTGCTCTGATAAAGTTTCTATTAAAATTTGCTGGCGCTGGGCGGCTTGATGAGACGATTCCAAGGCATGGAACAAACGGGTTAATTGCTCTTGGGATGTATTCAGTTCCTCAGCCTGTTGAGTGAGGAGTGTATCGCGCTGTTGCGATCGCATCAGCTCTGAGTGTAACTCCTCCTGTTTCTCCCTTAAGGCTCGCTTTAGGTCAGTCACTTGGTCGAGCAAGCGATGATTGCGCTGGCGCATTTTTTGAGCCAAAGCAAACCAATCAGCATCCTTTGTTTGTCGCTCAGTCGTCTCAGGCATCTCGATGGTACGGTCGTCTACCTCTACGGTTGTTAATGAGGTAGTTGTGGCACTATCTAACTCTATTGTCTGCTCTTGACTCGACTGTTGAACAACATCCTCTAAAAAAGGCAACTTTGCTAGGTGGACAATCGGCGGGTTCTCTGAAGTCCCCGTCGCCTCCGGCAAATCAGCTGCACTGTCATCCATCGATGCAGTGGGTTCAGGGAGGGGCTGGTTATTAGGGGTATCAGCTTCACTCATCGCTCTTCATCCAGAGGGTGACAAATCCACAACTTGGGCAAGTAGGGGCAAAACAGATGTGCCAAAAAGATTGACATATTGGCAGCAACTTCGGGTCAAATGCAACGCCTGGGCAGGTATCTAGCTAAAAAATTGGAGTCAAATGCTTTGCCCTGGCGTGAGGTGAGGGTGCGGTTGTCAAAATTTCTTCACCCCTCTCTCCATACAAAGTAATGCACAAAAACCGCTAGACCACAAATTTTAAGTTAAACACATACGTAGCAGACTGTTTTTGTGGCGACTCAGCTTAGGCTTGATAAAGCGTCCGTCAACAACTCCCGATGCATCAGTGCCCGGTCTACCAATGACTGAATTTGGTTGCTGGTAAGGGGGTCGCCATTGGCATAGTGTTTCAGCCAGGTTTGGCTGATGAGAGTTGAGTCATCTGGCAACTGAGCTAAATCCCATCCCGGTAAATTCAGTTCCGTCATCAGTTGGCTGACTTTGGGGTCATAACTAAGGGCAAAGCATCGACATTCTTGGGACGCTGCCATAATCAGACTGTGATAGCGCATCCCAATTGCCATTTCCACGCCTCGAAATAATCCTTTCAATTCTCTGGGGTCTTCTAAAGAAAATATTTGATTCGGACCAGTTAGCTGGCTCTGAATCGCTTCGGCAATGCTCAAGTCTTGAGATGCCTGGAAGGGCACTAATAAGATACAGGTTTGTGTGGCTTTTTGAAAGTTAACTAGAGCACGAGTGAGGTTGGCGAGGCGTTCAGGGGTCAGTGTGGAATGCGATCGCAGCGTAACCGCCACTCTGGGTGCCGGTAAGTCCCACAACCCTTTCACGGGTATCGAGTCTAGCGCCCAAACTGGGTCAGGAGCCAGAATAAAGGGAATTTGCCAATCGGTTAAGAGTTCTGCTGAACCGCGATCGCGCACACTCACAGCCATACAACCAGCAAAGGACTGCCGCGCTACCCGACGAGTCAACTCACGCTTGAGTGGCCCAATACCCTGCGCCCAGGCAATTGTTTTCAAGCCCAGTTGCCGCGCCAATCCCATCAATCCACCGTAGTAGAGGGGGCTAGCTGCACTGGTGACATCTTGGATGAGACTACCACCGCCCCAGATGAAGACATCTGAGTTACGCATTGCCTGTACTACTTGGAAGGGAGAGGTGCGATCGCAACTCTGAACCCCATAGCGTTTACGAGTCTCAGCAGGATTACCAGAAAGCACCAAAGGCGTCACCGACTTCGGTAACATTTGCAGCAGTGATGCCAGCAATGCCTCATCGCCGCCATTGCCCTTCCCGTAATATCCGCATAAAATCGCCCGTATTTGCCTCATGCCAAAACTCTACCAGCTTTCGCTCAACGATGGATTAAGGAGTTGAATGTTGCCCGGTTCCATATCCATGCATAATGTAATTGTGATAACCTATAAAACTATCATTGCCTACTTGTCGTAGAACAATAGCGGCAGCTCGATCGCAAACTCTGTACCTTGACCAAGCTGGGAGTTACAGTGTAATTCACCGTGGTGTTTCTCCACTACGATCGCATGGGAAATTGATAACCCTAAACCAGTGCCTTTGCCAATCGGTTTAGTGGTAAAAAATGGGTCAAACACTCGCTGTTTAACCTTAAGTGGAAGACCGCACCCATTATCAGCAATGCGAACTACAATCTTGTCAGTTGACGGTTGACCATTTCCTCTCGAAACGTCCGTATAAATCCGAATTTGAGGAATGAGCAAAGAATTCTCCTTCATCCTTTCTTCAAGGGCATCAATGGCATTACTCAAGATATTCATAAATACTTGATTTAGCTCACTGGGATAGCACTCCACCAATGGGAGGTCACCGTACTCTTTAATTACTTGGATTCCTACTCTATTGGGTTGTTGCTTCAAGCGGGTCTGTAAAATTACCAAGGTACTATCTAGTCCTTCGTGAAGGTCAGCTTTCTTTCTTTCTGCTTCATCAAGGCGGGAGAAGTTCCGCAGGGACTGGACAATCTTCTGAATGCGGAATGCTCCTTCCTGCATTGAACACAGCAATTTGGGAAAGTCTTCCTTAATAAAATCGAGGTTAATTGTTTCAATCTCGTCTTGGATTTCAGCAGAGGGCGTTGGATAGTGTTGTTGGTACAGGGAAATCAAGTCAAGTAGGTTAGTGGTATATTCCGTCGCTGGAGCGACATTACAGGAGATGAAGCTAACAGGATTATTGATTTCATGGGCGACACCAGCAACCAGTTGACCTAAACTCGCCATTTTTTCGTTCTGTATTAGCTGCGCTTGGGTGTGTTGCAGTTGTTTCAAGGTTTGCTCTAGTTGCAAAGCCTTCGCGCGTTCCTTCTGGGTAAGCGATCGCAACGCTTCTTCTGCACACTTTCGCTCAGTAATGTCCTGCCCAATGCCAATCCTAGTGCCATCTTTTAGCCGAATATTAGCCCAAGAGGTATCCAACACACGACCGTCACGAGTCCTAGTCTTGAAGTCCTGCCATTTCCCCGTAGCTGCCAGCATTTGTTTTACAACCCTCTGTCGGTACTTCGGATTGGGATAGCAAAACGCTAACAAGTCACAGTCCCCTAGGTCTGCTAGAGACCATCCCAGGACACGTTCTAACTCCCGGTTCATTAATTGAATCTGACCCGTAGCATCTAAAAAAGCCACCATCACAGGGATGTGGTCAAAGATAGTTTGCAGAAGCTCTTTCTGCTGTCGTAGCGCTGACTCTGTCCGCTTACGCTCTGTGATATCACGCACGATCGCAATAAATTCATCCCGATCTTTTGCTACAATCCGAGCCTCGTAATCGTGCAATTCACCATCGCTAGGTAGCTGATACTCTACGATTTGAGTCTTGTCGGACAATAGAGCTTGCTCGTAGGCTTGCATCACCCTCTGTGGTAAAGGTGGCGGCAAAATCTCCTGCACCTTTTTCCCAATAAACACACTCGGTGGCACAAGTGTTTTCATGTCTTTAGCCGGTTTGAAGTCTACAAAGGTGCCATCAGCGCGACAACGGAACATCATATCCGGTGTGCCGTTCAGGAGTGCGCGATTAGTAGCAGCACTTTGACGCAGTGCTTCCTCCGCTTGTTTGCGTTCCGTAATATCTTCGTCAATACCAGCGACGCGATACACCTCACCCTGCTCATTCTGAATCGGAAAAGCATGTGACCCGATCCAGCGAATCGATCCATCCGGTCGCACAATCCGATATTCTTTGTAGTTCCCGTCTGGGACATGCTGGAATGCAACCATCATCCGCTCTCGGTCTTCTGGATGAATTGCCTCAAGCCAAGAGCTGGGTTTTTCATACACACTTTGACAACTGCGCTGCCATATCTTTTCATAGGCCGGACTGACGTAGAGGATTTTGTCGTCATTGGTAGAAACCATCCAGAAAACTTGATGGATATGCTCAGCAAGCTGGCGGAACTTGGCTTCGCTTTCTTTAAGCGCTTCCTGGGTGCGTTTGCGCTCGCTAATATCAAGAGCAATCCCCGCCACGCGATAAATCTCTCCTTTTTCGTTCCGCACTGGAAAAGTACGGTCAAGAACCCAGACTATTGAGCCATCCGGACGGATAACTCGATATTCTGCCTCTACAGTTTCTCCCTGTAACAGATGATCCCAAAAGTTTATAAGTCGCTGGCGGTCTTCTGGATGGACAGCCTCTAGCCAGCTATCGATGCGCTCATACGCGCTTTGGCAAGAGCGACCGTAGATTTCTTCATAAGCTGGACTGATATAGAGAACTTGGGTCATCTCGGCGTCCGACATCCAGAAGCATTCGTGAATACACTGAGCCATCTGGCGGAACTTCTCTTCGTTCTCTTTAAGCGCTTTTTCTACCTGCTTCTTATCGCTAATCTCTAACAATATGCCATCCCAAATCAGGGTGCCATCCGGTTGTTTCTCAGGTCGCGCCACCCCCTGAAGCCATTTGACGGCACCCGATCGCGTAATAATTCGCCACTCCATACGCCACTGTCCGAGGGTTTTTGCCGAGTGGTCAACCGAAGCAATAAAAGCACTCAAGTCATCTGGATGAATACTTGCCCACGCTAACTGGGAATTTTCATAGATAGCTTCTGGTTCTAATTCACAGAGGTCGCGAACTCCTGGACTAACATAGGTAAACTTATCGGTTCCGTCGGGATACTGAAGATATTGATAAATCACACCAGGCACGTTTTCCACCAACCTTTGCAGCCGTGCCTCAGACTGTTGCAAGGCTTCCTCTGCCTGTTTGAGTGCGGTTTGGAAACTAACTTCTTGGAGATTATCATCAATGACACAGTGATAGTCCTGCTCACTACTTTGCAAAGCTTCTTGCATTTGCTGACACGAAATAGACGCTATACTCGTTGCGCCGCGTCCGACTGTGCCTATCGCGTCCCGCCTTGCTATCGCATAACGTAACGAGCGAATTAAAACTCCTCTCTCAATTTTTCCTTTGACCAAATAATCCTGCGCCCCAGCTTGGATTGCTTGGAGAGCGAGGTCTTCGTCATCTATTTCACTTAAGACAACAATTGGAGGACAAGTATCAGTCTTGCCCTTACAAGCGTATTCTTTAAATGTGGAGATGGTATCCAGCTCTTTGCCGTCAAGTAGCGATAAATCTAATAATATGACATCAAAATTTTCTTGCTTAAGAGCTTCTATTGCTTCACTGATGTGCTTAACACGCGTTACGGGAACCCTAACATCCTTAGCTTCTAGCAGCAACTCTCGGAGCTGTTCCGCCACAGCTAGGTTGTCTTCAACTAGGAGAACCTCAAAAGCTGTGTCTTTAAGCTTTGGCTTAAAAACTGATTTCATATACTGATTTCCGAAAAATTATAGATACTGTAAATGACACTTGAATCGTTTTGTTATGCTAAATTAGTCCTGCCTACTTATAACTCCACCTTAAGACAAGATACATCAACTCTATTATTGCTAATTATTAAGGTTGGATTACGAGGTTGATTATCTTCGAATCGCTGGCTCCCAGTAATAACAACAGTTAGCGATGTGTTTTGGAAAAAGATAACGAAAAATTAACATTGCCGCCCATTCATCTCTACTTTTTAATCTCTATCAAAAAGATTGATAGGTGCAACTTGGCTCATGGTGTCATCTCAACCGATATATCTCTGTTGAGATTGAAATCCACCTCAGCTCTCCCCAAAACACATTTGAGTCAAACGATCGTTCCTTCACTTTCCACTTCACCGATCAGCCGAGTCGATTTTATAGGTCAGCGATCGCTGTTACGACAATTGCAACAATAATAAAGACTGGGATACGCCAAAAATTACTACTAGTCCCAATCCCTACTCGCTTATGCACGCTCTCTCAATTCCTACCTGGATTATTCACGTTTCCAGCGTCATCGAATGGATTGCCGCTATTTGGTTAATCTGGACTTACGGCGAAGTTAAAGGCGATCGCTCTTGGTGGGCTTTGTCCTTAGCTATGTTACCCGCCCTTGTGAGCGCCATGTGTGCCTGTACCTGGCACTTTTTTGACAACCTGGAATCTATGGAGTGGATTGTTACTCTTCAGGCGGCTATGACTGTCTTGGGTAACTTTACCCTCTGTGCTGCCGCTTGGTGGATTTGGCGTTCTGCCCGAAAGTCTGATGCTCGGACGACGGTGAGAACTGGCAAATCTGAGACAAACCTTGATGTTTCCTAACCCAAAATTATGATTTCAAAAGAAGCCTTATTTGCACTTTCCCTATTTCCTTACTTGGGATTTTTGTGGTTTCTCACTCGTTCTGGGCAGACACCGCGTTTGGCTCTAATTGGCTTTTACATGACTCTGGTTTTTGTTGCCGTCACCATCCCTGCCGGGATCTACGCACAGGTGGCTTATGGCAAGTCGTTAGCAAACGTCGATTGGTTGCACGGTAGTGCTGAGTTTTTCCTCACACTGTCCAACATTTTGGTAGTGCTGGGCTTTCGGGAAGCGATTCTTAAGACCAGAAAGGTGTTGCAAGAGCAGAAAACTCAGGAGTTATAGCGATATCTAAGCTATTAAACATTTAAAATTCAGTCTTATTTTTGCCGCTTTTCGTCACCCGATTTTGGATTGGCTGGGCAATGATCGAACCCAGCTTGAAATTCGGCAAAATTTTTTGATGATTCCCTTCAACAAGGGAGGCTTGAAACCCCTTTTTTTCGGTCATTAGTTCCTAGTCATTTGAAGTCAAAGCATCAAAGAGTTGTTCTTGCGGACTGCCGCCAGCCAGAATCAGCAGGTTCTTTCCTCCTCAGCACTCAGCACTATTACCAGGTCGGGCACAATAGAGATAGTTGTGCGATCGCCTACTACAATGAGCTACTGCCTCAATCCCCACTGCCCAACGCCCGAAAATCCAGCAGGAACGAACTTTTGTCGGACTTGTGGGTCAAAGTTACTGCTCAAAGACCGTTACCGAACGATTAAACCGATTGGGCAGGGTGGCTTTGGCAAAACTTTCCTGGCAGTAGATGAGGATAAGCCCTCCCAACCGCGCTGCGTCATTAAGCAGTTTTTCCCCCAAGCACAGGGCACTAACACGGTGCAAAAGGCAGCGGAGTTATTCACTCAGGAAGCAGTACGGCTTGATGAGTTGGGCCAACATCCCCAAATCCCTGAACTGCTGGCGTATTTTTCCCAAGACAGCCAACAGTATTTGGTGCAAGAGTTTATCGAGGGACAAGACTTAGCCCAAGAACTGGCAGATAGGGGTGCTTTTAATGAAGCGCAAATCCGATCGCTACTCAATGATTTGCTGCCTGTGCTGCAATTTGTTCATCAACATCAGGTAATTCACCGGGACATCAAGCCAGAAAACATTATTCGCCGCCGCCGGGACAGCCAACTTGTTCTCGTTGATTTTGGGGCATCGAAAGTTGCCACTGGCACTGCCCTAGCAAGAACGGGAACAGCAATCGGTTCGGCTGGTTATGCGGCACCGGAACAAAACCTCGGTAGAGCAGTTTTTGCTAGCGATATCTATGGCTTAGGCGTCACTTGTATCAATTTGTTGACCCAGATGCACCCCTTTGACCTGTTTGACGCTAGAGAGAATGCCTGGGTGTGGCGCAATGCCTTGAGAAGCCCAGTTAGTGATGCTCTTGGTCGCCTTCTAGACAAGATGCTGGAAAGTGCCATCAACCGACGCTACCAATCAGCGGCTGAGGTGCTGAAAGATTTGAATCCTCAGATGCCCCCAGCAGCGGCGGTAAGGCAACAGACGCCTGTGACGCCTGTGGAAGCATCTCCTGTCAAATCACAGCCAGCGGTGGCGAAGTCTGGCGGAAAGATTGATGATGAGTTAGCAGAACTAAAGTCTCAGTTTCTTGGAACTCCTACTCCCAAAAGCCCAAGTCCAAAACCGGCAGCCCAGCAACCTTCCTCTCCCACTCCGCCAAAGGCCAAAAGTCAAATTGATCTTGAACTGGAGGAGCTGAAATCCCAATTCCTTGGCTCTGCCAATCCCAAGAAGCCTCCCAGTCAGACGTAGCTTTTGAGGATGAAAGGGGTAATTGGTAATTGGGTAAAGCATTACTGTTTGCGCTCTTTGCGGCGTTAGCCACTCATCGTGCGCTAGTAGCAAACGCAAACGCTCCTTTTGCCTGAACCTGATACAATACTTAACAAATATATAATTTGCTTAATCTGCTATGAATCCTGAACCGTTTGTGAATCCCCCGGTTTATACCTTGATTATGGTGACGAATTTCTTTGCGATCGCCTTTGGGTTTATTTTCAAAGATATGTTGGAGTACCAAGTTGCTCAATGGAATACCAACCGCCAGACACAGCAACGAATTGATTACAAGACACCCAACATAAAAGTTGCGTATTTAGGGTTGTCTATCTGTTTAACTGCATTTGTGGGAGCCAGTCTCTCGGTATTTGGTCTTGGCTCAGGGCTTGCATATATCCTTGGTGCGATCGTGGTATTACCGACGGCTTTGCTTGTCTGGGTACAACTGGGGTCAATGCTCAGTCTACTCGTCAGTGGCGGCTCTGAGGCAGTGGATATTGACTCTTACGGGGCAGGAGAGCGATTGGATGTACAGGCTTCCAAACCTAGAGCGCCAGTTCAGTGATCGTAATTCCGGGTTAGCCTAAACGATTGTGTTAGCTTGACAGGGAAATAAGAAAAACCACCGGCGTTGCTGCCAGTGGTAAGGGTTTCATGGATAGTGCCGAACATACCCTTTAGGGCGAGGGGTGTCAACCCCCCATAGAAGGATTTAGAGGCGATCGCTTGGTTAGGTCGTCGCGCATTGCCTACTCAAGGACTTGGCAAAGAAAACCCCGCTGAGGATGCCAGCGGGGGGGCTAGTTCTGTCTGTTTATCCATATCTCTGTCGCTACTGCCACCTATGCAGTTTTAGCCTACATTGGGCACCTTCAACTGGCTTGTGGAGGGTCAAAGGTAATTGGTAATTGGTAATTAGTAATACATAGATTACGTAGAATAGTTTTCCTATTCCCTATTACCCATTGCCCATTACCCGAAATCAAATCAGCTACCTACTTCCTGAATCAGCACTTGGTCACGAGGCACACGAAAAACCTTGAGAGTATTGAGCTTGGCTTGTGGTTTTTTGATAGTATCCACCGCCTTCATCGTGCAAGTGAGTGCTTGCGGCGTGACCTCTATCACGTTATAGCCATGTGTGGCAGAGTTGAAATACTTGACGTGGGGATTACTCGCCCGGAGTACCTGGGTGATTTGCTCGATAGGAGGTATAGACAATCCGCTACCACCAAAAGAAGGCTTTTCAGCGACATTAGAGGACGTGATCGAGCCACCCATGAAACACACACCTACGGGTGGTTCGAGTAGTTTATCGAAATTCACTTTCTGATAGCCAGCAACAAAAGTGTGGAAGTCGCCAGTAATGGTTACAAAGTTTTTTACCTGAGCATCACGCAGCGCAGTTAACAGCTGGGTACGCTCGGTAGGATAACCGTCCCACTGATCGAGCGTGATGAATAGATCTGGAGTTGGTTTCCCTAGCACAATGCTTGCAAACTCTCCCAGCACTTTGAGTTGCATTACCATGACTTGGTTACCCCAGACCTTCCAGATGCGGGGAGATTTGAGGATTTTATCGAGGAACCATTCCCGTTGGGTTTTGCCTAGCATTGTCCGGTCAGGATTGGTTCTGTTGGCACAACCTGGTGTGAGATAACGCTGGTTTGTCTCTAGGCCGCATGGGGGGCCATCACGGTAGAGCCGCTCATCAGTCATCACCAGTTCCATGAGGTTGCCAAAGGCAAAAGAACGGTAGATACTCAACGATTGGAGCGGCCCTTTGCTGGGATTGAAAGGTACACTGATTGGGGTGTATTCAAACCAAGCTTGGTTAGCTGCTTGGCGTCGCTTTGGGTCGCGGTTGTTCTGTTGTGCGGTCGAATCGGTGTCAAAGACTCGATAGGCGTCGTTGGCAAATTCGTGGTCATCCCAGATGTTGATGAAGGCGAAGCGCTCGTGTACCCGTTGTAAGTTCGGGTCGGACTTGTAGGTCTTGTACAGAAACCGATAGTCTTCTAGTGTCTCAGCTCTTACGCGATCGCTAGGCAACTTTATCGGTCGTACTTGGGACTTCTGGAAGCTGGGGTCGCTAACCGTTTCGTAGATATAGTCGCCGAGGTGAACGACGAAATCTACTTCCTCATTGGCTAGGTAGGCAAAGGCATTGTAATACCCATTGGTATAGTCCTGGCAGGATACATATGCAAAGCGCACTTTGCCTATATTGGCGTTGGGTCTTGGCAGAGTCTTGAATCGCCCTGTACGGCTGGCAACACCCTTGTAGATAAATCGATAGTAGTAGGTTTGGAAGGGCTTTAACTTTAAGGAGCTGATTCTAGCCTTGACGGTATAGTCCTGTTTTGCATCTGTCGTTACCGTCACGCCCCGCAAGAGTTGACCGGAAAAGGAAGGGGTAGTCGAGAGTTCAATTGCCACCTTAGCCGCACTTACTTGGGGTGCAAGGCGCGTCCATAAGGTAATACCATTGGGTTGCGGATCGCCAGAAGCTACACTTTGCGGGAAGACTGACTCGGCAGCGATCGCAGGCTCTATAGAGAATAACCCCTTGATATCCGCCTGCTCCAAACCTAGATGTTTCGGAACTTTATCACCCGCCCATATCATTACGCTGGTAGCCAGCGAGTACTTCAGAAAAGTCCGCCGATCCATAGTTGCCCCTTATTACCCTTAGTTGCTTAACACTCAG
>DATNPI010000544.1:0-8718 GCA_036703325.1 Coleofasciculaceae cyanobacterium | reverse complement strand
ACTGAAACCGGGCGACAAAATTGCTGTTCCTCGCAAGATAGAGGTTTTTGGCACAGAAACCATCCACGAGTCTGAAGTCAAGTTGTTGGGAGGTCTTTGGGGCAAGGATGCTCATACCCAGACTGTCCCAGCGATTATCTTTAGGTTAGAGCGATCGCAAATCTCTTTATTCCTAAACCGTCTGTTTGCCACAGATAGATGGGCTACAGTCCTTACCAGTGGTCAGTCACAACTAGGATATGCGACAGTTAGTGAGAAACTGGCGCGACAGGTGCAGCATCTCTTGCTGCGATTTGGCATCATTGCCGCTCTCAAAAAGCGGTCTGTTAAATACAAAAATACTCGTAGACCCGTTTGGCAACTCGATATTACCGATGCCCTGTCTATCAAAACTTTCATCTCGGAAATTGGCATCTTTGGTAAGGAAGAGGCACTATCCAGAGTACAAGAAGCCCTAGTCAAGAAGAAATACCAAACTAACCGTGACCTCATCCCAGTTGACATTTGGGAGCAAATAGCCAAGGCAAAAGGTAGTGAACCTTGGAAAAATTTGGCGATACGGGCTGGCATCAAGGGTTACTCAAACATTCATGCTGGCAAACGGGCGTTATCGCGAGAACGGCTTTTCACTTTGGCTACTGCTTTGGATAATCTGCCACTTCAACAGTTAGCAACAGGCGATGTCTACTGGGATGAAATTGTTTCCATCGAACCTGTTGGATATAAGCAGGTATATGATTTAACAATTCCAGAGACACACAATTTTGTAGCTAATGATATCTGTGTTCACAACACCAGTTTTGCGCTCGGGATTGCTCGCAATATCGCCGAAAAATTACCCGTAGCGGTTTTTAGCTTGGAAATGTCGAAGGAGCAGCTAGTGCAGCGACTCTTGGCAAGTGAGGCGGGAATTGAAAGTAACTATCTGCGGACTGGGCGGATTAGTCAGAATCAATGGGAACCGTTGAGTCACGCCCTTGGTAGTTTATCAGAGTTACCGATTTATATTGACGATACTGCCAACCAGACGGTGATGCAGATGCGATCGCAGGTGCGGCGTCTTCAGGCAGAAAGAGGTGGCAAGTTGGGATTAGTTTTGATCGATTACTTGCAGTTGATGGAAGGCAGCGGCAGTGACAACCGTGTGCAAGAGTTGTCTCGGATTACGCGAAGTCTTAAAGGATTAGCTCGTGAGCTTAATGTCCCTGTAATTGCCCTGTCTCAACTCAGTCGTAGCGTTGAATCCCGTAGCGACAAACGTCCAATGATGTCCGACTTAAGAGAATCAGGTGCAATTGAGCAGGATAGCGATTTAATTATAATGCTATACAGAGATGAGTACTACAAGCCAGATACGCCAGACAGAGGCATTGCAGAAATAATTATCACGAAGCACAGAAATGGCCCGACAGGCATTGTCAAGCTATTATTTGACCCACAGTTTACTCGTTTCCGAAACCTTGCTTCTCCCAATCGGTGAGGATTCGACCAGATTGGGAGAGTTCAAATAGCTTCTAGCTAATTTTCAGCAGTTCGACATCGAAAAGCAGCGTGGCATTAGGAGGAATGACACCACCAGCGCCACGGGCACCATAACCCAAATCTGGGGGAATAATCAGCTGGCGACGCCCGCCGACTTTCATGGAACCGACGCCTTCATCCCAGCCTTTGATTACCTGTCCAACGCCTATTTTGAAGGAAAAGGGTTGATTGCGATCGCGGGAACTATCGAACTTAGTACCATTCTCTAGAGTCCCGGTATAGTGAACAACAACGGTCTGACCCGTTTTAGGCGTCGCACCATCTCCTTCCTTAATTTCGACATATTTCAGACCAGAAGGCGTCGTAACGGCGTCCTTACCAGTAGTCTGTTCACCTTCTGAACCAGTATTCATTGCAATAAGCTGTGTATCGTTAACAACTGGGTTATTACTAGTTGGTTGTGCTACCACGGCGGGTTGAGTTTTGGTCAGTCCGTCAGCGACAGCTGAGTTATTACTGGTAGTAAGTTGAGTCACAACCAATAGCAACCCACAAGCCACTATAACCCCTAAGCTGATTAGAATTTCTCTCAAAATCTTTCCTCCTGATAGAGTTTTCCTCAACGCCATAGCTTATTTTCCAAATCGCGCACCTGACGTTCTAGGCGGTCGATGCGACCTCGCAGTTCATCCATTTCCGATTGCCGAGGGACACCTAAATCTTGCAGCATATTACGCAACTGCCGTTCCATCTGCTCCTCAAAATTACCTTGCTCTGACTTGATTTGCTGCATCATATCATCAACAAACCCCTTGGCTTGCTCAGGGTTAATTTTGCCATCTTTTACCCATTCATCACTAACCTCTCGCAGTTTCTCTGCGACTATTGAGGTCGTACCAACACCAACCATCAATAACTGCTTGAGCCAATTGTTATTATCCATACTCTCTCCCTATTACTTGGCGCTTAAGCGGGCGGCTTCACCTAGACTCTTCCCAAGAGGGTTCAGAACCTGATATTATTTCCAGCCTACATTTCTATTCTGTGACATCTTCCCCAACATCTGCTGCAAAGCTTTCCTGCAAAATATGGATCATGCCACAATAGAACCCGATCTCTCTAGATATTTTGTTTACCGGCCCAAAGCCGCGATTAGTCAACATGGTGATTGAGTGGCTCAAGGTCAAAGTCTCCCCCGAACTCCGGGAAAAATTCATTCAAAAAGATGCGGAAATTTGGACATCGAAGCTTGCTAGCTATCCGGGATTCTTAAGCAAAGAAGTTTGGATCGTTCCTGGAACATCGACGGAGCTTGTCTTGGTCATTCGTTGGGCAAGTCGGGAACAGTGGCAAGCGATTCCGTCCGAGGAACTGGTACAAACCGAGCAGAAGTTCAACCAGGAGTTTGGAGGTGAATATCAGTTTATTGAGGAGTCTGAGTATCAAGTCCGAAAATTTCCATTGATGTCAAGCTAGAACCAGAAGGCTTTGTATGGGTAGGATACCCTAGAAGGGTCTGTAAGATCGCGAAAGCCATTACCGATGCTAAGTTGTCCCCGCTGCCATCAATCCGTTAAAAGCGAAGCGGTTGCTTGTCCTCATTGCGGAACAGTTCTCAAAGCCTACGGTCATCCGGGTATTACCTTGCACCGGGCGATAGGAAAGACGCCTTTGTGCGAAACCTGCACCTACCAGGCTGATGATACCTGTACTTTTCCCCAACGCCCCTATGCCAAGGAGTGTACCCTGTACGATGACATTAATGAGTCTCGGTTAGAGCAGACGCCGCTTTATGTCCCTCGTCGCCGCTTACTTCAATCACTAAGGTTTTGGTGTCAACGTAACCCGGCTTGGCTAGTTCTACTGGTATTGGTTCTTGTGAGCGTCCTTCTTACCTTGTATCAGACATCTCGATGAGCTAGAGTACACTGGCCGCAGAGGTGGTCTCTGTTAGGGGTGAGGTCTCTACTTGCAGTATCTGTTCAACGGATGTGTTTTTTTCCTGAAACACGTCCAAATCAAACCAGAACGTTGTACCGATACCGACTTCACTGACTAAGTAGACTCGGCTGTGATGTCTCTCAATGATGTTTCTGACGATGGAAAGACCTAACCCCGTTCCTTCAAGGGTATGAACCCGGTTTTCTACACGGAAAAACCGATCAAAAATCGCCTCTTGGTCTTCTGCATCGATCCCAATTCCGGTATCAGAAATTTCCACCCGTACTTGACCAGTCTCATCATGATGATTAAGACTAGTCTCTAGCAGATAGGCGCGAATCGCCACTCGTCCACCCGGCTCAGTGAATTTTAGGGAGTTGCCGACTAGGTTAGCAAAGACTTGGAGCAACAGATCGTAGTGACCCAAAACAGGCGGTAAATCGGGTTCAATTTCTTGAACCAGTTCAATGCCTTTATCTCGGGCGTTTAGCCGATAGGTTCGCAGCGTCTGCTCTACTGGTTGAGCGATGTCTACGGGTTCAAAGTGATAAATTCGACAGGATTCAAGTTTCGATAAATCTAGGACATCATTAACCAAGCGGGTTAGTCGGTCAGTTTCGCGATTAGCGGTTTCGAGAAACTCCCGTCGCTCCATCTCACTGAGGTCTTCGCCGTATTCGTGAAGAGTTTCGATAAATGATTTGATGTTGAAAAGAGGTGTCCTCAGCTCGTGGGAGACGTTGCTGATGAAATTGCTCTTGGCCTCGTTCAGCTCTACCTCGCGGGTAATATCCTGAACAGTCATGGCAATTCCCTTGATGCTCTCACGGTACTGGTCAAAAACGCTTGTCAGGAGAATGCGGACTGTACGAGCGATTGGTTCGGTGAGAGTAATTCGGAATTCTTCGCCTTCCCGATCGGCAGAGGTTTTCCCGGTAGCAAATTGATACAGCGGTCGCGTTAGTTCCTGGGTTACCACGCTAGGCAGGTGATGCAGGACATTGTCTCCTATAATGTCGGTTCCCTCCCATCCGAAAATGCGCCGGGCCGTCGGGTTAACTAAAATCACCTGCAAATTGGTATCAATGAGGACAGCGCCATCGGCAATTGTGGACACTAGTGTCTCTAGCTTGGCTTTTTCAGCGGTCAATTCTTCAATATTTTGCTCTTCATAGCTCTCCAACCGCTCTGCCATGTCGTTGAAGCTGAAAATCAGTTCGCCCAGTTCCCCTCCTAAGGGCAGGTCAATCCGCTGCTTAAAGTTACCGGCGGCAATATTTTTGACGCCCCTTAGCAGTTCTTTAATTGGCTTTGTGATTGTCAGGGCGTTAAACACTGCACCTAAAATCACCATCACCCAGATTGAGATAAAGACCGCGATTGTTACGTCTCGTGTCAAATTTGACGAGGCAACAACTGTAGGATTTGGGTTAATGCCAATGGCTAAGACGCCCAGGTATTTGCTGTCATGCATCAGGGGAACAAAGACATCTGTCACTTCCCCATCAGGCGTTAGATGCTGCCGCACCATGGGGAACTCAGAGTTTTTGGCGTAATTCTCTGGTAGCTCAATCCGACGCTGAATCGTCAGTGAGTTCTGTACTTCAGATTCGGAGAAAGGAATGCCAAAGAAAATCTTGCCATCCTCGTCAGCGTAGATCATGTAGCGGACGCTGGAGGTACTGCTGTAGAAACGGTGGGAAAAGCGAGCCACCTCGGTCAGATTGTTTTCCGCAATCTGAGGTGCCACATTGGTTGCCAACAACAGACCCAAGTCACGACCAAAGCGAGTGTCGTTGACTCTAGCATCCTGTTGAATCGTGTTCACCGCCCAGAAGGTCAAGCCACTCATGAACAAGGAGACGGCTAGTGTTGCCGCCGCCATCAGTCGGGTTTGGAGTGTAAACTCCGACCACCAATGTGCAATAACTTCTCGAAAGGTTTTTAGCAAAGCCAGCAAGGTCGGTTTACCAATTATCAACAAGGAAAACTACCAGAGTTCTCTAAACAGTAGATGCTTTGAACGAGGAGAAGCTACTCCTTGGGAGTGTCCCCCATTTATATATATATACAGCTTTACAGAGAAGCTCGCCTTTTGTGGGGAGAGTACACAGTATCCTTACGCTTTTTAACTAGGTCTGGAGCTAGCTCATGAGACACTATGACCGATATCTTTACGGTAGTACATCCCCTCAAACTGGACACGATCCATCGCTGCATAGGCAAGAGCGATCGCCTCATCAAATGTTTTACCAGTTGCCGTAACGTTTAACACGCGACCGCCATCTGTCACTAGCTGTTGCTGCTTAAGCTTAGTCCCCGCACAGAAAACAGTAGCTCCCAGTTCCTCAGCTGCCTCAATACCCGTAATCGCATGACCCTTTTGGTAGGCCCCTGGATAACCCTCAGCCGCTGCAACGACACAAGCCGCCGCTCCTGGCTTCCACTTAATCGCTGGTAGTTGCTCCAGTCGCTGCTGGGTACAAGCAAGCAGCAGGTCTTCCAGGGGAGTCTCTAGCAAAGGCAGGATAGTTTGGGTTTCCGGATCGCCAAAGCGACAATTAAATTCCAAAACCATCGGGTCACCTTGGGAGGTAATCATCAAGCCTGCGTAGAGAACGCCCCGATAGTCAATACCTCTTTGCCGTAAAGCGTTAACAGTCGGCTGGAGGATGTCTTGCTCGATGCGTTCCATCAATGCAGGCGTCACGATTGGTGCTGGGCTATAAGCGCCCATTCCGCCAGTATTTTCCCCAGTATCTCCCTCACCAATCCGCTTGTGATCTTGAGCGGGTAGTAAGGGTCGAACCGTTAAGCCATCTGTCAGCGCCAAAACCGAAACTTCTTGACCCGTCACATATTCTTCGATGACCACGGTACTAAAGCCACTCTTGAAGAGTGACTCTACAGCGGCTTGTGCCTCCTCAACTGTGGCGGCAACTGTAACCCCCTTGCCTGCTGCCAAGCCATCAGCTTTAACAACAATCGGTGCTCCCTGTGCCGTCACATAGGCAGTCGCCGCCCCAACTTCTGTAAAAACAGCGCATCGTGGTGTTGGAATGCCTGCGGATTCCATCAACGTTTTAGCCCAGTACTTACTCGCCTCAATCTGTGAGCCTTCCTTTGATGGACCAAAAACCATAAGGTTTGGGTTTTGGTGTTGGAGGTAGTCTGTAATTCCCAAAGCTAGTGGGAGTTCTGGGCCAACAACCACCAAAGTGACATTTTGAACCAAAGCAAATCGGGCAATTCCCTCAAAATCATCAACTCGCAAGGAAAGATTCTGGCAGCGCTCTATAGCAGCTGTGCCACCATTACCAGGAATACATATCACCTGCCGAATGCGTTGAGATTGCAGCAATTTCCAAGCGAGGGCATGCTCGCGTCCCCCATTGCCAACCACCAAAACCTTCACGTTAGCCTCGCGCTCCAGAAGAATTGAACTTTTCGATAAACACTGCCAAATTGCGGTCGGTAGGTCTGCCTCTCGCGGCAGGGTAGCAACGGTCTGCAGTAGTTCATTCTCATTGTCGAATTACTCTGCAGAACCGATAACTCAAAAGCTTAACGCTTTTGGGTCAAGCAAATGTTCTTCATTATGCCATGTGATTATAGAAAACTCGCGAGAAAGCCGAATGACCGACCTGCTTACGCATCGAAAAAAGCCTATTGAGGTCGTCGTTCTGGGATTGGGGAAGCGGGATTGAGCGCTTTTATCCTGTGAGAGAGAATGTGCAAGTTAAATCCGCATTAGCTTAGACTAGCGCCTCGTTTTGCTAACTGCTAAGTGCCTTTTGCTGCTGATAACGCTCTTTAAACTCGCGCTGTTGTTTTTTGTGATCCACAATCGGGGCAGGATAGTCAAGAGCGTCGCGTTCAGCGGGCGGTATGTCACCACTAATCAGGAACTCTGTATCGACAGAGCGCAGTTCTGGCAGCCATTGCCGGATGTATTCACCTTCTGGGTCAAATTTCTTAGCTTGACTGGCTGGGTTAAAAATCCTCACAGGCTTGGGGTCCATCCCACTGGAAGCACTCCACTGCCAGCCGCCGTTGTTGGCGCTGAGGTCGGCATCATACAGCTTTTGCATGAAGTATTTTTCTCCCAACTTGGGATTAATTAGCAGGTCTTTGGTGAGGAAGCTGGCGACAATCATACGGCAACGGTTATGCATCCAGCCTGTTTCATTCATCTGTCGCATGGCGGCATCGACGATGGGATAGCCGGTTCTTCCTTCACACCACGCCTGGAAATGTTGTTCGTTATTGTCGTAGGGAAAGTTCTTCAGGGTTTCACGGAAGGCTCCCTCTGCTAATTCCGGGAAGTTATACATGGCATGTTGATAGAACTCTCGCCACGCCAGTTCCTGTTGCCATGTTTTGATGTTGGATTGTGTTTCATCACTACGGCTGTTTTCTAAGGCAGCTAGGGTGGCAGCCCAGACCGTGCGAACACCGATAACACCAAATTTCAAAGCGGCGCTGAGTTGGGAGGTGCCGTGAACGCCAGGGTAGTTGCGCTGCTCTTGGTACTCATAGATCGCGCGATCGCAAAATTTCTCTAGTTTTTCCTGAGCTGCCGCTTCTCCCGGTGCTGTGACCAGTTCATTATCCCAGACAAATCCTAAACCTTTGGCTGTAGGTAGCTCCACGGCTCCCGCTTGTTGTGCTGTTTCCTGTTCTTGTTTAGTCAGTCCCTCGACATCGGTGAGGGGTTCTACAGGGGCCGCTTTCGGTTTGCTACTCCAGTTGCGCCAGAAGGGGGTGTAAACCGTGTAAGGCTGTTTAGAACCCGTGCAAATTTCCTCTGGTGCGTGCAGCAGTTGATCCCAATTGTTATGTACCTCAATGCCTTTTTCTTTCAGGGCATTCATGACAGAGCGATCGCGTTCTTTAGAGTAAGGCTCGACATCCCAATTCCAAAAAACTGCCTTGGCATTGAGAGCGGCTGCGAGGGCTGGTATCGCCTTGGTGGGGTTTGCATGAAGTACCAGCAATTGGCTACCTGCTTTGGCATATTGCTCTTTAAGTGACTGCAAACTGCCAATCATGTAAGTTACTCTTGCCGGAGCTACGTCGTCCCGTTCCAGAATATTCGGGTCGAGGCAGAAGACTCCCACTACTTTCTGACTTTGTTGTCGAGCAGCGACAAGTCCAATGTTATCTGATGTGCGTAAATCGCGGCGATGCCAGAACAGAATCAGGTCAGACATTCAATCAATGATTTGATAGGTGACTTCTTCTGCCAGCTTAGATGCTAGGAGGCTATGTGAGTATCACAAGGCAAAAGGTTAT
>DATNPI010000540.1:0-6958 GCA_036703325.1 Coleofasciculaceae cyanobacterium | reverse complement strand
TGTAGAAAGAGCAAGACGAAAACAGACCTAAATTCGTAGAGAAATAAGGAAAAAAAGCATGAAAACTCGCAAGCTTGGCAGCCAAGGACTGACTGTTTCGGAGCTGGGACTGGGATGTATGGGGATGTCCGAGTTCTACGGCACAGGTGATGAGGCGGAGTCGATCGCTACCATTCACCGCGCTTTGGAACTTGGTGTGACTTTGCTCGATACGGCTGATATGTACGGCCCTTTTACGAATGAACAGCTAGTGGGAAAGGCGATCGCTTCTCACCGCAATCAAGTCGTGCTGGCCACGAAGTTCGGCGTCCAGCGCAGCGAAGATAAGGGCTTCCGTGGTATCAATGGTAGCCCTGAGTATGTTCATCAGGCGTGTGACGCTTCGCTGCAACGACTGGGGATTGACTACATTGACCTCTACTACCTGCACCGGGTCGATCCAAAGGTGCCGATTGAGGAGACAGTTGGGGCAATGGCTGAATTGGTACAGCAGGGCAAAGTACGATACATTGGTCTCTCTGAGGCAGCTCCCGCGACGATTCGACGTGCGGCAAGTGTCCACCCAATTACCGCTTTGCAGACAGAGTATTCGCTCTGGAGTCGCGATCCAGAAGACGAAATTCTGCCCACTGTCCGGGAGTTAGGGATTGGCTTTGTGCCTTACAGTCCGCTTGGTCGGGGGTTTCTCTCCGGCAGTATCACCAGCTTGAACGATCTGGCGGCTGATGACTTCCGCCGGAATTCGCCGAGGTTTCAAGGGGAAAACTTTAACAAGAATCTCCAACTGGTTGAGCGTGTCAAGGAAATTGCTGCTGAGAAAGGAGTCACGCCGGGACAACTGGCGATCGCATGGTTGCTTGCACAGGGAGATGACATCGTACCCATACCCGGAACCAAGCGCCGTGCCTACCTTGAGGAAAATGTTGCAGCTGTGGATATTACACTCACTCAAGAAGAACTTGATCGCATTGACCAGGTGGCACCCAAAAACGTTGCTGTAGGCGATCGCTACCCTGATATGAGTAGTGTGAATCGGTGATTCGCGTCGAGAGTTGTGCAAACACAAGACGGTTGAGCGATCGCCCAAGAACCCTGGCAACCCGCAAAAATATACCACTAGAACATTGGTTCAGTGGTCGCTAACCGGAGAAAAACAAGTTGTATCAGTGGTGAGTTTCGCTTTCCACCAAGTACAGACGCGAACCCTCGCGTCTGTACTGCTATCTAGTTACAGACTTCATCCAGTTCTTATAACCATATTCGGTGTTCTAGGAAACTAACTAAGCGATCGCTTGAGTTACCAACCATTTACCGGTCGTATTCCACATAGTCAACACGTCTGTCATCCATCTGAGGGTGAATCACCTCAGCTCGACGCCTCGGTTGCAGGGTATGTGGGAGAGCATTGTAGGGTTGTTGAACCACATACGTTGTACGGCCTGGTCGTTGCTGTCGTGAGAGTACAGCTAACGCCCCAACAACGACAACACCACCACTAACGGTTATCGCCATACCTCCCAGTGCCCAGACTATGCCTGAAAGCATAGGATTGTCTTGCTGCTGCTGAGGCTGAGTTGGAGCAACTGTTGGCGCTGGTTTGCTCCATGTAGAGCGGACAGCCGGGTCAGTCTGTGTACTTAGCTTCTCGATGATCAACTGCTGATTTTGGAGTTGAGCTTTGAGCTGCTCCGTCTCAATTCGCTGCTGCTCAAACATTGCTCTCATCCGCTCACTATCAAGCCTCTGCTGTTCGACATTGGCGAAAGCTGAACCCGGTGAAGCCGGAGTCACCATCGGCGATGTCGTCATATAAGGGTTAGTGGGATTCGGGGGCGAGATTTGCAGCGGTTGGGTGGGCGGCAAATTTGTTGCGCCAAGATTAGTCCCTCCCTTTAACATAAAGAGAGCCGCCACCCCGGCAAAGGCAGCCCCTGTTAGGAACGCCATACCATCACTCATCGCTCTTGCCTCTCAACTGCAACTGAATCACAAATTGTTGTAACTGATGCACTCTGACGCTCATTGTTTTTGCTTGACTGACTTTAACACAGCATCTGTTCGGATTGGTTAGGTGGTTGTTGTTTCCCACTCGATATCTACTTTTAAAGTGAATACATGGCAACGTCGTGAAAATGATACACCTGTGAAAGCAGCAGCTCAAGCCGCCGTTGTTAAAACTTTGAGATTTCTCAATGATCAAACTTGAATCCTGACAAACACAATCCTGATACCAGCTAACGAAGACATTACGGACGGTAGTTTCCCCTGTATCACTATTGGTTGTTTACACTCAGGTAGACTCACGCACTGATGCTGGAATGTCAAAACCTTAAGACAAATCAAGCTTTTTAGTATCTTACCAGGAGCATAATTCCAGCGTTCAACGTCACAAGGTTAACAGAATTGGTGCTACTTTTTTGTAGCAAGGTTCAACACCCGTATTTTCAACTGTGTAATGTTACCTAATTAAAGGCTTATGCATCGTCGCCCCAACCAAGATTTTAACAATCATTCCCAGGCAACCCGCAACAATATTTGGATCGAGGGAGCCAAGACAGTGGGACTGAGCTTATTTTTTGCCTTTGGGATTCGTACCCTGGTTGCCGAACCTCGCTATGTCGCCTCCGGTTCGATGCTGCCTACCCTAGAAGTGAATGACCGCCTGATGGTAGACAAGTTGAGTTATCGCTGGTCAAATCCAGAACGGGGAGACATCGTTGTGTTTGCCCCTACAGAAGAGTTAAAGCGGCAAAATCTCAAGGATACGTTCATCAAGCGGCTGATCGGATTACCTGGAGAGAAGGTAGAGATTAAAGGAGGACGAGTGTATATCAACAATCGCCTCCTCCGAGAAAAGTATATTGCTGAGAAACTTGTGTACCAATGGGGGCCCGTCACCGTACCACCTAACTCTTATCTGGTGATGGGTGATAACCGCGATAATAGCTATGACGGTCGTTACTGGGGTTTTGTCCCTCGCGATAACATTATTGGCAAAGCAGTTGTGCGCTTCTGGTCTCCTGAGCGGATTGGTAAAATCGATCCATCTCCCCTTTATCCTGCCTCGGAGGGATTGTCTCCACAGAAGTGACACGATCCACGCAAGTTCTTGTTGGGGGATTGATTAAGGGATATTCAAGAAAAAAATTACCCAATGTCATTCTGAGCGAAGCAGGGTCTTTGCATAGAATCTGGAGAGATGCTTCACTCCGCTACCGCTACGTTCAGCATGACAACTGGGTAGTTCACAGTTCAGCTGCCAGCCATTGCCACTCCACAACGAGGGATTGGGGAATTTTTAAGACAAGGGTTTGTTCGCCTTTGAGGGGAACAGAGAGTATCAGTGAATCGTTTGTCCCCAATCTAGGCAGGACATCGGTGAAATCATACTGACCGACATTTGGCGCTGGTGAGCCTTGAGCGAACACATCTGCTGCTGTTAGAACCTGACCTCCTGCTGTAGTAATTTCCAGGGATTGGGGGTGAGTAAACTCAGAGATACCAGGAAAACCTACTAATCGGAGATTGAAGAGCGTTGGCTTCCCTGGTGTAATTTGTCTGAACAGCACCACCTGCCAAGCATTTCCCGATTCATCTGGCAAAGATTGCTGAGAGTGATAACGCATGATTCCGGGTGCGTCTTGATGTTGCCTCAGTACGGCTACTGCTGGCTCTTGCGTTAAGGCAAATTGTCCGAGAAGTAAAAACAGTACTAATGCACTAACTACCAGTAGCCGCGAAACTATTGATTGAGTACGACATAGACAGCGAGAACTATGAGCTAGCTCAAGGACTTTCTGGAAAACTTTTAGCAGCATAAGGGTAGCACTGATTCAGGAGGTCAAATAGATGACCAACGCTACCCTCAACTTCAAAACGGCACCGGGTCATGAAATCTTAGCAGCAGCTGGCAAGAAGATTTTACGACCAGGGGGGTGTGCTGCTACAGAACAGTTGTTTGAGTGGGCGAATTTCCAACCAGGAGAGACGCTACTGGAGCTAGCTTCCAGTTTTGGCTACAGTGCGATCGCGCTTGCCCAACGCTACAAAGTTAAAGTCGTAGGTGTAGAGAAAAATCCTGAGAGTGTAGCGCGTGCCCGTGCCAATATCCGCGCCGCTGGCTTAGAAAATCAGGTTGAAATCATTGAAGGCGATGTTTTCCACTTAGACACAATTCCCGGACAATTTGATTACATCTTGGCAGAAGCCATCCTCACCATGCAGTCCCGACCGGGAAAAGCAAAAATCCTCGCTGGTATTCGCAATAAACTCAAACCCGGAGGTAAATTCCTCTCCCATGAACTATTAGCCCGTGACAAGGAAGAACCAATTCATACTGACCTAGCGCGGGTGATTCGCGTCAATTCTACACCCCTTTCAGAAGCTAACTGGATTAATGCTTGTGAAACGGCTAGGTTGCAGGTGCAGAAGCAGCAAACCGGAACAATGGCTTTACTGAATTTGAAGCAATTGGTTCAAGATGAAGGCCTTGTAAACACCGTTGGGATTCTGTGGAATATCTTGAAGCATAAACCTAGCCGCAAACGGGTTTTAGAAATGTACCGTATATTCCAAAAATATCGTCACGAATTAGGCTATATCGTTCTGTTTGCCGTTGCCAACTAGAAACCTTCATCCAAAGTTCATAATCTCCAATTACCATGAATTCTACAATCAAAAATCTCCCATCTTTAGTAACCCAACTGCGAGAACAAATTGAATATCCTACTGCTGGAGTTCTCAGCAAAGTGCTAGTCAAGGATAAATTTTGTCAATATACACTATTTTGCCTTGCCGCTAATACTGAGATTTCCGAACATACATCTACTCGCAATGCCACTGTCAATGTTATCGAGGGACGAGGAATACTAACTTTGGAAGGAAAAGACATTGCACTAGAACCGGGTATTTTTGTCTTTATGCCTGCCAATGCTCCCCATGCATTGAGAACAGAAGAAAATCTGGCATTTCTGCTAACACTATCAGAGAACCCTCAACTCAGTAAAAAGTAAAACAAAAAGGATTCAATAATCGATTCCTTTAAATAAAAGCTTAAGTTGCTTGGTAACGAGGAACTTAAGCTTTTATTTAATAGCCGATGCTGGTTTGTAGATAATGCCCTTTTATGAGCTACCTCATAGACTTAAAATTCTCATTTAAAGGATAGTGATTTTAAAGCAAAGTTGTTTCTTGAAATCGAAAAAAATGCAACCACCACTGGAAACATTCAACCAATACTTAAATTTATCCGAGAGTCAGTTAGAAGTCTTAGTCTCAAAACCGCTAACCGAGTGCCTAAATTCGCCTGAATTCAAACAAGAGCTAAACAGTTTAGACATCAATTTGCTGAAGCAAACTCTACCTACGGCTGGCAGTGTTTTGGCTGAACGATTACCTCCGTTTTACAACTGGCTAAAAAATGAGTTAGGCGTCAACCGCGTTCCCGATAGCCCAGACCACACGACAAAATGGGTGATTGGTTTCCTCAATAATCAGGAAAGCTTGACTCGTCTGGTTGAGTTACATCGACCAGTCCCTCGACCTGCTTTAGAACGCTCCATTTCTCGCTTGGTTGCGGCGTTTGATGGCGTCGAAGATGACCAAGCTCGGCAGGAATGGCAAAAAGCGATCGCTGCTCTTTGTCTAGTCCTGGTTGTTGCCGCCCGTAACGAGGAGCGGTCTCTGTTAATAGCAGTGTAAGAACATCACAACTTACGCACTCACCCTCCATTCCCCCCGCTCCCTCCAAAGCTGGGGGTTTTTGTACTTATGGTTTCCTCTGCCTAGTCCTAGTTGTTGCTCGTGAAGATGAGCGAATATGCAACTAGTTGTATATAACTAAAGGCGATCGCACTCGTGTTGGTGTTAAGGAGAGGAGCAGAGAGATTGAATGCCATAGAACTTTCTGGTATTCCCTGCAAGTTAGTAGAAACTCTCTTTTCTATTTGTTATTCACAAATTTTTCACATTCACTCAGTACGCTTATATTAAATAAGCCTTTGGACTCTCAACCCTCTCTATTCAACAGAAACGAGAGGGTGTTTTTTTTTCAGAGTAAAACGACTCTTGTCAGCAATTGTAACCTTGCTCATACTTCACAAATTCTTCACAACCAATCATTATGCTTTGAATGAATGAAATTGAACACCCTTTCGTATTCCTACCACGAGAGGGTATTTTTTTGCATATCAACAAATAAGTCCTTAGCATTAATGTACGAGAGCGAACCCATCATCGGCTTCGGCTAGAGGCTTAATTGTAATTCTAACTACAGAATGAGTTAACATAACTTCATGCTTCAGGTAGAAGTTGCAGCTAAACATAAATAGGTATTATTTTGATAACTTAAAATGCCATTTCATAGGATAGCCTTGACTGCAATCGCTGCCGATTCACAAGTCAAAGTATAAGCTAGCTCTGGTCGAGTTCTCCGAAGAGACAAGAGAGGAGCTTTTTGAATGGATTATGAGTCAATTTCAACAGCTTCCTTTGGTCGTTCAAATTTCAGACTTTATATACACACAAAACAGTAAAATGGATGTTTTGTTATATCAAAAAGTTACACATTGGGGAATCAATTTAAAATGACGATTCAAAACTCTATCCTAATCATTTCGACGGATTCTAATTCTTAGCTAGTCATGACTATGAGCATTATTTAAGCAAATCTAATTTCAGTTTAGAAGGTGAGCTTACTGCTTGCCAAGCAGCGGCAAGTCGAACCCCTGGTTGGAGGTTCAGAAGATTCTTTACTCGAAAATAGTTCTGAAGTTCGCTGCACATCTTTATCTAGGATATGCTCCTGAGTCTAAGCTCATTTCCCCCTGAGCAACAGCTCAGAGGCAGTTTAACCTTTGAAGTGCTGTGTGAGGATACTTCATTATCCAACTATCCAAAGAGTGATTTTCTCTTAGTAGGATGCTTCCCATAGTCTCAACCTAGGGCATAGGTGGACAAA
>DATNPI010000531.1:0-13817 GCA_036703325.1 Coleofasciculaceae cyanobacterium | reverse complement strand
GCTCCCCACAACATCCAAGGGTAGCGCCTGCCTAAAGGGGAACGAGTGCGATCGCTTAACCAACCAATCAGGGGGTCGTTGATGGCATCCCAGACTTTGGTAACGAGTAAGACGCTTCCAGCCAAGCTAGGATTTAACCCAGCTACATTTGTGAGAAAAAATAGCAGGAAGAATACCAAGATGTTGCCCGGAATCTCTTTTCCGAGTTCTCCAACTCCATAGGCGAGTTTGGTTTTCAAACTCAGCCTTTCACTATCAGCCGTCAGAGGAATGGCATTAGGAGGATTAGTCATCAGGGAAGCTTGCAGCTATTTTGGGGTCATCATCCCACCTACGACGATCCCTGACAAGCAGCTTTCTGTTTGCTGGCAGTCAATCAAGCGATTGGAGCGTTGTAACACCTCCTCAATCTCCTCAGCTAAATCTAGAAAGACTCGGAAGTTGAAAATTGTCGAGTTGTCCGTCGTCAGCTTAGCCACCTAGCTGAACCCTAACGCAGGGTTTCTCATTTTCCTATTTGAAACTCTGTTTCAAATCTTGGAGCTGCTTCAAAAGGAGCGAGAGCCGTAGTACTTAGACTCATTCTTTCACCTGACGCACTCACCCGCCAGGGGTTTAAACCCCTGGCTCATAGCTCAAGTCCTCTCAAGAGGACTAGGGCGTGTTTTCAACTGAGATCTTGCACCATTTTCAAGCCTGCTGTAGGGGCGGGTTTCATCGAAAGCCCACATACTCAACAGCAACTTATGTAAACCCGCCCTCACCTATCGAGCAATACATCGGTTGGGGCGGGTTTACAAGAATTGTCTATTGGTAGCCACATTGAAAAGAAAACCCGCCCCTACAAACCTTCACTTGCTTTACGCTACATCTAGTAAGAACAACGACAACAAGCACAAGTATAAAAGTAGGGCGAACACAACCATTACAAAGGGCGGCGTAAAGAATATAGGTACATTAATTTCTTCCAAAAGGGTTGGCAGAAACCCCTCGTAGCAGAGACTATCGCCACAAATGTCGTAGTTAAATAGAACAACAAAAACTTGAAAGGCGATAATTCTCAGCATAAAACGCGCCTTAATTTTTACCTTTGTCCGCTTCCGACGTGTGCGAACCGCTGCACTTAGGAATAATAATATCGAGCTGGAAATATAGTACAATCCGGCAAATCCAAGGTAGAAAAAGATTGCCATCCATCCACCCGATGTCATTAAGAAAAGTGGTGTACTAATCAGTGCGTAGATTACATACCCACAAAAAACTACCCAAATGTTAGTTTTAATCATTGGGGTTTTATCCAATAAACCTGTACGAACAGCTTGAGTTGCCAGCACCCTGTTAGATCGGGAGCTGTATAAAAATTGGTAGATCTTAAGTCCTGGTACTATGAGCGCACGCTGTCTGTAACACTCATGCATTAGTGATAGTTACACCAAGCTTGCAGAAAGTTAGGTCATCGTTAGTTATGCCAACTTGTGAAAACCATAGCGTCTATCACTTTGATATGCTTATGCTAATATCTACTGATCAGCTCACCGCTATCCGGATTCATCCCCTCGATTTATTTACTTTTATTGAGAGGCGGCTAAAGATTTTAATTAGTCCATCTACGGAGAGACAGGACGCGATTCATCCAGAAGACCGGGAACGGGCTAGCAATTGTTAAGAAGTCTCTAGACCTGAGTGGCGGTTAGATTTCAAGTGACACTTCCTGGATGTCAGCCAAATTTGGGAGCAAGTCTCTACTGCTACTCATCGAACGTTCAGATGTCCGCTGACAACGAACCGAAAAATTACAGTCGTGGCATCGACCAGTAGATTCTGCTACCAGAGGAAAAGGGATGCGCTCGTTATGGTAGCGTTGCAGCCATCCAGTCAATTGGCTTAATCGCTTCGTTAGATCCTGTCGAGTTTTCTCATGTTGTGTCCCACTGTAGGTGAACTTGAGACTTCGCGGACGAGGTTGGGACTTGACGAACCAGTAGCTCATCGAAATTTGTTCTGGCAAATAATCACTGGTTTCTGCCAAAACATACAGATACAAGCGCGTTTGCCAGTCTTTGGCTAACCACTGTTGCTCTTTTGGTTGAGGATACGTTTTCCAGTCTAGAATTTGGCCGCTTTTCTCGTCTTCAATCAACAAGTCGTAAATAACGGTCAGCAAATAGCCTTGGAAATTTAGAGTGCGGCAGTGTTCCGATTCTCGAAATGTTTGAGGATCAGGTGTCAAAACATCTGAAGCCGTATTTACCAAAGCAGTAACCCAATGTTGCAGTTGAGCATCTTCCTCAACGAGTGATTCCACGGGTAACCCTAGTTCCCGTTGTTGCATCAATAGGTGAAAGCGACTTCCCCAAGTAAGCCGCTCTTGTTGCTCTGGAGAGACGGGTGTTCCCAGTTGGTCAACATAAATGTGTTGGAACTTACGGGGGCAAGTGTCTAACAGGTTCAACTGCCCCTGGGATATGGGAGTTAGGGGTGAGGGATAGGGTTCAGAGTACATACTCCAATCGTATCTCTACCTTTTTGTTAGTACAAACACACTCCCTTCATTTCCTCGTCCAATTCGCAGATCGTTGTCGAGATAGGTGATATCTAGCCAGCCCTGTTGGTCGCGGTTCTCAATGCGAAAGTCAATTGCTGGAAACTTTTTGCCACTTTCGATTTCTTGGATAAATTCACTTGGAGACTGATAGCCGATTAAGCGTCGCAGACCGACTATAGACCGCTCAAACCTAACACTAACGCGGCGTTCTGACACTGGCTCAAACCGAGCGGCAACGCTAACCAAGCCTTCGAGATAGGGTAGCTCAGAGACTTCGGCAATGTTGTAAATTGTCGCCGTCGCAGTGCGAACACATTGGTAGATTTGACCGAGTGGTAAAAGTGGAAACCGTCCAAGGTTCAATAGACCTTTACTGGTAGTGTAAAGCAGACGCCAGTTACCGTCTAAGAGGTCGCTTGCCTCAAGCGGTCGCGGATTGGGGTTGCGGTCTTCAAGTCGGGAAACCGCCGAGAGAATTGCTAGTGCATCCGTTTCAGTTGCCAATAGACCGCGATTCTTACCTGCGATCGCTTCCAATAGTTCCGCTTTGCTGACCATTCAATACTTACCTGTTTTGAAAATAGGGGCTAGGGGCTGGGGGCTAGGGTCTGCTGGCAAACCCGGATCTCCCCCTAAATCCCCCTTAAGAAGGGCGACTTTGACTGAATTTTGCCCCCTTTTAAACTCGGGCTGGGGGGAGCTGAATTTGATGGGGAAGGCGAGAAAACACAGCCTGTGGGGGAGAGATTTTCATCCTTTTCTATTGTGCGCTCAAAGCACATAGAGGTCGCTCTTGATATGCTTCCGGGGCAGACTGGGTTTTGGCAACACAACTGCCAAGATGCCTGTGGTACGACTAACGTTCCCCGGCTCTCCTGCTATTGATAAATTTGCGCGAGATGTTAGCGTAGGATTGATAAGTTTCTTGACGGTTCCCTCTCTTGTCAGCTCTTGTCAGACTCGGAATCCCAGCAATTACTCGCTTTTTCTTGCTTGGTCACTTTAGAATACTTATCTCTAATCGTTGTTAAATTTCTAGCTGAATCTTCCCATGTACAATCCCTCTTTACGTGAAGAACCTCGTGAGCAACTGGCTGATGTTATTCCCCTGAAGCAAGAGACTTCGCTTTTGGATTGGTTGGAATCGAGCAATCGCCTCTTGGCACGAGAGAGCGACGACGACGCCTTCGTTGAGGATGAAGAGGAAATCTCTGAGCTGATGGGAGTGGATGACACCACCTATGATGATGACGATGACTTAGACACCGATCTTGATGAGGACTAGTTAGCTACCTGCTGTAAAAGAGCATAGAGCTTCCCGCTAGAAAACCAACGAGAAGAAAGGCTTCACTCAGGTATCCTCCTGAAAGCGGGGAAGGAAAGTAGACATTTGCGGCAACAAGGAGAAATTAAGAGCAAAGCCATGGAAAGTAACTTAAGTGCCATTTGGTGGCTAGCGACCGCAGTCCTAAAAGCTTTTGGTGTGAGTTTAGCTATTGCTCTGCTGGGGGCGTTCCTTCTGTAATCAGGAGGTTAACAACAGCAAGTTAAAACGCTAACAATTACTCACGTTTCCTAATCTTCTTTTCCAAGGCACGGATGTATGCCTTAAGTACATCCGTCTTGTTTCACTTGACCTGCTTGCAGTAGGCCTCCAGTATTTCCATTTCCGAGGTTGGAATATTGATATTGAGTAGCTCGCTTCCCCGCTACTCCGCAGTGGCTATAAATCTTTGAGAGTAAGGAACATTTTTACAGAGGATTACGTCTTCCCTCGAAGCTTACACAAGTTAGCCACCATGTGCTTTAAGCGCACAACGAAGAATGAAATCTCTCTCCTAGCCCCTAGTCCCTAGCCTCTATTTTCAACTTAGTGGTTACGGTTGAGGAAAATTAGAGAGTGACCTTCTAACTCAGAGGATAGAAAAATGATAAAAGTGGTGAGAAAAGCGATTTTACCTGCACTCTTGGTCGTATTGACCAGTGGCGGCATGAGCGCACAGGCGCAGTATCGACGAGCGCCAGTTTCTGAGTACTCCCAGCAAATGGTTCGAGTTGTAGACAGAATAGATCTTGATGCTAGGAGATTGCAAGAGAACGTTGATCGTTTCCTTGACCGTGGCCGTCTCGACGGCACTAATCGGGAAGACCAGATCAACGAGAAGTTTAAAAGGTTGCGAGATGCTGCAAATCGTCTGAAGGATCGCGTTGACGATGAGAGAGCTCCCGATGGTGAGGTTCGGGACTTGTACAGCAGTTGGAGGGACGTAGAAACTTTTATACAGCGTAACCCCAATGTTGCTAGGAATGTTCAACGCGAGTTGGAAGCAATGAATACGAACCTGACTCAACTACGGGATGTCATTGCTAATAGGACTAATAGGACTAATAGGATAAGACGCTAAGACGCTTTATCAAGGGAAAAGGTTAAAGGGTGAGAAAGTTATTTTTCCTCTTAGCTTTCTCCCTTTGCCCACTTCCAACCCTATAGAAAAGGGGGAGTTAGAGCTTCCCCTGAGGGTTTTACGCTAGCTGCGGCGTCTGGTTAATTGCCCATAATAAGCAAGAAGGGGAAAGATTTTTATTAGGGGTAATTCGACGGATTTGATATTAAACCTGAAATCCCATCTCTTCCAGTCCCTCGCGCAGGCGCTGGGCTTCAGACGGGTTGTGCTTCTCGTGGAGGGCGATCGCTTTTCCAAATGCTGATAAGCTCTGTGGTATCTGACCAATTTTGAGCAACACAACTCCTAAGTTTTGATACGCATCGGCATAGTCGGGGTTGAGCTGAATTGCTTTCTGATAGGATGCGATCGCTTCTTCCATTCGCCCTAGCGCTTTCAACGTCATCCCCAGGTTATTGTGTCCCGCCGCAAAACTAGGGTCAATTTTCAAAGTCGTTTCATAAGCCTTTTTGGCAGTCGTTAAATCGCCAGCGCTTAACAACAAGTTGCCTAAGTTATTGTAAGCACCAAGTTTCAGCTGGGGTAGAATCGGTTGTTGAATTGCCGCTTGATAATGTACTGCTGCTGAGTTTAGATCTGGCAAACGAGTATAAGCATTGCCAAGATGGTAGTGCAGTTCGAATAACACCGAGCCTTCTATCGGAGTTGAAGACAAGCCACGCTTCAGGAGTGCCATTCCTTCACTCAACTGACCTATTTGGATATATAGTGCTCCCAATTTACTGCACACATAAGCATCATTGGGGTGACTTGCCAAAAATCCTTCCATTGCTGTCCGAGCTCTGGCGTATTTATCCCGTGCTGCGATCGCCTCTGACTGGTAGCCGTAGTGCAGCATCGCTACGGTGGAGAGAGAAACTACCTGCCACTGGGGTTCCCGCTGCAACAACTCTTGCACACTATCATCCACCATTGCATGATATGGGCGAGAAAAGCGAACTGCTGGGTGATTGCGGAATAAGCGTGAAACTAGGGAATAGGGACATTGAGACGCCCCGACTTCTTGCCGTATCAGGTTAATGACCAAGTGGCTATCCTTTTTTATTGCCTGCTTGATCTCAGGTACCACGTCTGGTGTGAGCACCTCATCGGCATCCAGAACCAGAACCCACTCCCCCTGCACATATTTCAAAGCCTCATTCCGAGCCGTAGAGAAATCATTGCACCACTCAAAGTGGTATACTCGGCAACCAAACTCTCTAGCAATCTCAACTGTGCGATCGCTTGAACCTGTGTCCAGTATTACCATCTCATCCACAATCTCATTGACGCTTTGCAAACATTGTGGTATTAGAGATTCTTCGTTTTTGACAATCATGCACAGGCTCAGATCCATCTTGCACAGGTTATCTGCTGTTGGATGTCGTTTTGACACTCTCCGCCCTATAAGTGCGGAGATTCTTCGCTCATAGACCCAGCTTGCTGAAATAGGTTTTCACCTAAAACAGTAGAGGCTAAATCTCCCGAAGCGTTCGGATCTAAGATCCAAGTTCCCACATGCCCTGTGGTACTCAATGCTAATTTCAGGATATTAATTGCAGCATTCCAGTCTCGATCTAGTACAAAACCGCATTGACAAACATGGGTTCTCATGGACAAAGACTTTTTAACAGGGTTGCCACACTTAGAGCATTTCTGGGAAGTATAAGCCGGGTTTACCGAAATAGTTACCCTTCCGAACTTAACACCAAAATACTCTAACCATTTCCTGAACTGATACCAACCAGCATCATTAATAGATTTAGCGAGACAGTGGTTTTTAACTAAGTTCCTAATCCTCAAATCTTCATAGGCTACCAAATCGTTAGATTGGATTACGCAACGTGCCACTCTCTTGGCATGTTCTTCACGTCGCCTACTTATTTTGAGGTGTACTCGCCCTAATTTATTAATCGCTTTCTTTCGGTTAGCAGAGCCTTTCTTTTTGCGAGAAACACGCCTTTGACGAAACTTTAACCGCTGCGCTCCAGTTCGATAAAACTTAGGGTTTGGTTCGGTATGTCCATTGCTATCGGTATAGAACTCTTTGACGCCGACATCTAAGCCAATGGTTTTACCTGTAGGCTTTATGTCTACATGGTTTTCAGCTCTAATCAGAAACTGAACGTAATAGCCATCAGCCCGACGAACCAACCTGACCCGTTTTATCTGAGCCAGTTGGTAGAAATGCAAGTCCCAAGTCCCTTTTAGCTTTAGCTTACCAATACCTTTTTTATCGGTGAAGGTGATTTGCTTTCTGTTGGAGGAAAGTGCCCAGCCGGAAGTTTTGTATTCCACTGAACGACAATTCTTTTTGAACCGAGGATAGCCCTTTTTACCCGGAACGGACTTTTTACAGTTATCGTAAAACCGAGCAATAGAACTATAAGCTCTTTCTACCGCCGCTTGGCAAGCATGAGAATTTAAGGCCTTAACAACAGGAAACTCTGCCCTCAGTAGCGTATTGTGACGATACAACTCTTTTTGTCCTACGCCCCGATTATCCATCCAAAATCTGATGCACTTGTTGCGGACGAATTGAGCTGTTCTTACCGCCTCATCTATCGCGCTGTATTGAGTTGTCTTCGCTTTAGCCTTAAACTCTAAAACAATCATTTGACGTGTGAAAAGCTCACGTAAAAACTATAACACCAATAAAAGCCCTCCTGGAAGAACGGGGCTTGTATCCTATATTTTTGGTCATTTTAGAGTGCGATCGGACTGACGGCCTACGTTGAAGCAGGCACTTCTCCAGCAGGACTAATTTGTGAACGTATCCCTTTTCCAAAATGAGTCCTCAGCCTCCCAATCCCCTAACAGAAGATCAGCACCTGAGTCATTCGGCAAAACATTAGCTTCCCAGTCACCTGATGCAACATCTACATTCCAGTCATCTAAGCTGTTACAAGCCTTCGAGTCAGCAAAGAAGAATTTAGCGTCCCAGTAATCTATAAATTGGATACCTGCTAATAAGTCAAGTGTTGTTAATACTTTCATGGTTGATAAGGATAATTGTTGGTTAACTACAGATATCGATGAAGAATTACCTTACTTAAGAATCACGCCTTTTCCTGAGAAATCGCGTAATGCGATAACTCAAAACTAGTGATAATTCCTACGTCAGGAAGTGACAGATATCACAAGAATCCTGAGGTTTAGGGTATGAAACTGCATCTACACCCGACTTGACCGATCCACGCAGGTTTTGCAACCCCTGATTTTACATTAGTTCCCTTTGGTTGTATAGCAGCGATCGCATTAAGGGGGGAATTCCGCAGGCGCTACCGGGCGCAGGAGTCTCCATGTCCAATTGCTGGGGCTTGATGCTGCTTTGCGATCGCCTTGTATCTCAGATTAACTGGCAAAAGACTAACGCATTGCCCCAACTCCAAAAGTCTCTAATTGTACCGTTTCGCTTTATCTTTGCATAGTAAGGACAAGGTCGTGCCCCCATAGCTTATATTCCATGCAATTACACAGCAAATTGGTACTAGAGACCTTTCAGACAGGTAGTGCGTACTCAGAGGGGGAAATTACGACTCTATATCGGCGAAGCGGTGAGGAAATCGCTAATCACGAATAAAGTTTAGTTACTTTAAGAAAATTTACAATTATTAAAGTGCAGGTCAGTAAAACGACCTTAATTTAAGAACAACTGATACCTATGGCTATTAAAGATAAACCTCAACCGCGTCGAAGTCGTCAGATTGGCAACATTCTGTTGTTGCTATCGGGTTTGTTCTTGTTGGGAAACTTACTTTTACCGAGTTTGTTAGCTCCGCAGATTCCTCGGGTGCCCTATAGCATCTTCATCAATCAGGTGGAAGATGGCGACGTAGTGCGGGCTTCGGTAGGGCAAAACGAGATTCGCTACCAGCTCAAGGGTGAGAACAACCAGCAAGGGCAAGTACTATCGACCACTCCGATATTCGATCTAGAATTACCCAAACGCCTTGAAGACAAAGGAGTCGAGTTCGCTGCGACCCCACCGCCAAAGAATGGCTGGTTTTTTAGTTTATTAGGTTGGGTTGTACCGCCGCTGATTTTTGTGGCGATTTGGCAGTTTTTTCTGGGACGCGGTGGCGGACCACAAGGAGCTCTCTCAATTAACAAAAGCAAGGCGAGGGTTTATGTAGAAGGCGAGTCTGCCAAAACCACCTTTGCTGATGTGGCTGGGGTAGAAGAAGCTAAGACGGAGTTGGTGGAAATTGTCGATTTCCTCAAAACTCCGCAGCGCTTTACCCAAATTGGGGCGCGGATTCCCAAGGGGGTGTTGCTAGTTGGGCCTCCAGGAACGGGTAAGACGCTCCTAGCTAAAGCCGTGGCGGGGGAAGCGGGTGTACCTTTTTTCAGTATCTCTGGCTCGGAATTTGTGGAACTGTTTGTCGGCGCGGGTGCGGCGCGAGTGCGTGACTTGTTTGAGCAGGCTAAGAAGAAAGCACCCTGCATTATTTTCATTGATGAGTTGGATGCGATTGGTAAGTCCCGCAGCAGTGCTGGTTTCTACGGTGGCAACGACGAGCGGGAACAGACTTTAAATCAGTTGCTAACGGAGATGGATGGTTTTGCTGTCGGTGATGCAACGGTAATTGTTCTGGCTGCTACTAACCGTCCTGAAACCTTAGATCCTGCTTTATTGCGTCCGGGACGCTTTGACCGTCAGGTGCTGGTAGATCGTCCTGACTTATCGGGACGGGAAGCGATTTTAAATATCTATGCTCAGAAGGTGAAGCTGGGTAATGATGTAGACTTGCATGCGCTCGCAACTCGTACTCCGGGGTTTGCTGGTGCTGACTTGGCAAATCTCGTTAATGAAGCGGCTCTGTTGGCAGCACGCGCAAGGCGTGAAACTGTCGCACAGGCAGACTTTGCTGAAGCGATCGAGCGAGTCGTCGCGGGTTTAGAAAAGAAAAGCCGCGTCCTCAACGACAAGGAGAAAAAGATTGTCGCCTATCACGAAGTTGGTCATGCCTTAGTTGGCGCTCTGACGCCAGGTAGTGGTAAGGTGGCGAAAATCTCCATCGTGCCGCGCGGAATGGCAGCACTGGGCTACACGCTCCAACTACCGACTGAAGACCGCTTTTTGATGGATGAAGCAGAACTCCGAGGTCAGATTGCCACATTATTAGGTGGGCGTTCAGCGGAAGAGGTTGTGTTTGGTAGCATCACGACGGGTGCCGCCAATGACTTGCAGCGTGCCACTGACTTGGCAGAACGGATGGTGACCACCTACGGTATGAGCAAGATTCTCGGACCTCTGGCTTACGAGAAGGGTCAGCAGGCAAACTTCTTGGGAGATGGCAGTATGAATCCACGCCGGATGGTGAGCGATGAAACGGCGAAAGCGATCGATGCTGAGGTCAAGGAGATTGTAGAAACTGCTCATCAGCAAGCCTTGGATATTCTTAAAGAGAATCGAGACTTGCTAGAAAAGATTGCTCAACAAATCTTAGAAACTGAGGTAATTGAGGGTGATGAATTGCAAAATCTCCTAAACCAAGTGCGCTCAGGGAATAAAGTTCCTGCGGCTGTCTAAAGTAGCTGAAGCTTAACTGATTAGGTGCGGATTTTGCAATATTCCGCGCCTTTTTAGTAGGTATTTAAATCAATCGGAAACCGTTAGGTTATTCCTGCTGTTCGGCGTAATGTTGAGGCAACAGGCATAAGGGCAGAGCGTTGGAAAGCAGTTCAACGAACCCCCGCGCAGTAGGCAGGTGTTTGTAAGGGCACGATAATATCGTGCCTTTACTGTGTGATGTATGCTTCTTCTCCACAGCAGTTGTTTTAAGAAACTTTACAATTATTAAAAATGACATCCATTTTCTAACTCCTATGCGGCTGACATATTTCGGAGCAAATAGCTGGCTGGTTGAACTAGGGCAAAAACGGATACTGATTGACCCCTGGTTAGTCGGTTCTCTGGTTTTTGGCAATCTTCCCTGGTTGTTCAAAGGCGATCGCGCTCAACCTCTAGACTCCCTTCCCGATCGCATTGACTTAATTGTGCTCTCCCAAGGCTTAGACGATCATGCTCACAAACCCACCCTGGAAAAGCTGGACAGGAGTATTCCTGTAGTTGGTTCTGCCAGTGCCGCTAAAGTGGTGGAACAGCTAGGCTATACGCAGGTAACATCTCTGACTCCTGGTCAAACCTTCACCTTTGCCAATCAAATCGAAATTCGAGCTTTACCAGGAGCGCCGATCGGCCCATTACAGCTCGAAAACGCATATCTCGTGAAACAATTGAATAGTGGCACAACTCTCTACTATGAACCTCATGGCTATCCACCATCTGAGTTAAAAGATTATTCTCCGGTAGATGTGGTAATTAGTCCGATAGTGAACCTGGAACTGCCCTTACTAGGGCGGATTATTCAAGGAAATACAACAGCTTTGCAATTAGCTCAATGGCTAAAACCACAGGTTTTTCTGCCTACAGCAGTAGGGGGTGATGTAACTTACGAGGGATTGATTAATTCTCTACTTCGGACTCTCGGTAGCGTAGATGAATTGCGATCGCAACTAGCACAGCACAACTTGTCAACTCAAATCGTTGACCCTCAGCCTGGAAAACCCATCGAACTATCACTCTTACGTGGAGTTACCTGAATCATACCAATTGCTAGAACTGCTCAATAAGCCTGAGTGATTTCACTACAGAGTAAGGAATTTGCTTTACTTGAGAACGCTGACAGCGAATTCACCTGGACTTGTTGAGCAGTTACCGCTTTTGTTCTCAGGGAGGAGGCTACGCTGAAGCATAGCCTTGCCTTGCTCTTGAGGCGGACAATTTTCCTTCATCAAAGCCTCATTGTCACAGAACATTAACTAGATATTTTTGAAGCGTGAAACAGTGTTCAAGTCTCTTCGTCTCTAGTTAGAAAAGATAAAAAAATAACTTAATAGTTCTCTACCTTTCGATTATTCCCTCTGATAGAGGTGACCTTTTTGTTCAACTTGTTATTCTAAACGTAACAAAGGCAAGAAGAAAGGTAGCTCAAAAAAAAAGGGAGAAAAGCAAATGGGTATTATCGCTTGGATTGTTTTAGGTCTAATTGCTGGTGCAATTGCCAAAGCTATTTATCCAGGTCCACAAGGCGGTGGTATTTTCGCAACAATTGGTTTAGGCATTGTGGGTGCTTTGGTTGGTGGTTATCTTGGTAGCCTTTTGCTTCCGGGTGCAGGAGCATCGGCAGCTTCAGTAGGGGCTTTAACCTTACCTGGCATCATTTTTGCAGTTCTCGGTGCAATGCTCGTAATCTTCATTTGGGGCTTAGTGACCCGCAGAGCTTACTAAATCTCTTCAGAAGCTCTACTTTTTTAAAACATACAAATCCAGAAAAAAACGTTAACCAACTAAGGGGAAAATCGGATGAATATCATTGCTTGGATTGTCTTAGGACTAATTGCTGGTGCGATCGCTAAAGCTGTCTATCCAGGTCACCAAGGCGGCGGAATTTTTGCAACGATTGGTCTAGGTATTTTGGGTGCTATGCTCGGAGGCTGGCTTGGTCTTCAGTTCTTAGGGACAACGGCAGGGGCTTCGGCAGGAGCTTTAAGCCTACCCAGCATCCTCTTTGCGGTTATCGGTGCCCTAATTCTTATCTTCATCTGGGGCTTAGTCACTCGTCGGGCTGCATAAATCTATTGCCAACCTCTGATTCATTAAGCGTTTAGCATTCTTCCCCCATCTTTCAGATGGGGGATTTTCCGTAAAGACGGGTTTATTAAATCAAACAGGGTTTTCAGGTTTTTCTTAATCAACTTAGAAATTGGACTGAACATCCGCTCTAATCTTCCTGAAATTCCAACGTTTTGTTAACGTTAGATTGACAAGGTTGCCAAAGTAAACCGTGAGGAGAGACAAAATGCTGGAGTTGTACCAATTTGAAATGTCGCAATACTCTGAAAAAGTGCGGCTCATCCTGGATTACAAGGGGCTGGCTTATCGCAAGATTGAAGTAACGCCAGGAGTAGGACAGCTAGAACTCTTCCAACTGTCGGGTCAGCGGCGTGTGCCGGTGTTGAAAGATGGGACTACGGTGATCAGCGATTCTACCGCGATCGCCATGTATTTGGAGCGCCAGTATCCTGACAAACCACTAATCCCCACAGACCCTAAAGAACGAGGAGTGTGCTTGCTCATCGAAGAGTGGGCAGATGCCTCAATTGGTATCAAGAGTCGGAAGGTATTGTATGGGGCGTTAAGTCAAAATCAAAGCTTCCGGACATCTATTTTGCCAAACACGACCCCTGATTTCATCAAAACTTTTGTTGGTGCCGTCCCCCCGGAAGTGCTGGACATTTTGGGTGCTGGTGTTGGTTATGGTGCAGACGCGGTGAAAGAGGCGAAAGACGACCTAAAGCAAGACTTGGAAGCCTTGAGTCTGCTGTTACTGGATCGTCCTTACTTGGTCACAGACCGTCCTTGCTTGGCTGATTTTGCAGTAGCTGGCTTAAGTATGCTGCTCAAGTTTCCCACTGGACCCTATCTAGATTTGCCGGAAGACATTAAGGGTAAAGGAATTCCCGGCTTGGCTGATAGTAGCGTTTACGAAACATTTTTCGACTGGCGCGATCGCCTTTATGCTGATTATCGCAAGCCATTGACAGCTACCGCAGGCAGTGCTTCTGCACCAACATCAATTAACATTGATTAGGTAAAATTTTTCCCGCTTAATGCTTCATTAATACGCTTAGTTTAAGCTTGCCAAAAATAACTCCGTCATTAGTAGTAGGGTGGGCAATCCCCACTCACAGGAAAATGTGAACTTGTTTTTGGATGACTTTTTAGCGACCTAGCCCATAGGTCGCTAATTTTTTAGAGA
>DATNPI010000687.1:0-8251 GCA_036703325.1 Coleofasciculaceae cyanobacterium | reverse complement strand
AAGATTGTTGTATACATCGTTGTTAGTATTTTCGTTGGCTTATTTGTGTTTGGCTTTTTGTCAAACGATCCGGCTCGTAACCCCAACCGACGGGATATGGAGTAAATAGCGTTAGCGCAGCATACCGCTAGGCTTATCGCTTCATTCCTTCGTCTGTTAAAGGGGCGAGGCGTGCCTCGCCCTAGCACTTTCAGCGCGGTGATTGGTCACGTTTCGGAGCTGTCACCTTCGACTCTTAACTGTTGAAAGATGCCCCAACCCGTTCAGCCGCCTGAAATACCTGCAATTATTCAACCTGCATCCTTTGAGGATGCTACCAGTCCCGATCAACTCTCGAATGGCACACCCGTATCGGTATCAAACCGAACGCTGCCAACAGAGGTAATCGCTACACCAACCTCGACAGAAACCTTTGCACCTGAGTCTTCCTCATTAACAGCTAGCAAAAGCGCGGCTCTGCTCGGCCCTCCGATTTCTGTGGGTTATTCTCTGCAACCTGCACCTGTGGCTTTGGCGAGCGAAAGAGTGGAAGAGCGGGAGCAGAGGAGAGCAACCGGAGATTTAGTGAGAACAGGGGAGAGCGGGAGCAGGGAAGAAAGTTCTCCCCAATTCCAGAGCATCCCAATTACCCCCTCACAGAAAATCGGCGCTTTGGGGAATGAGCAACGGGCAAGGGGAAATCCAATTGTCAATTCCCAATTCTCCATTTCCAAAATTCCCTCTACTTCAGTCGGGGGAGTTACAACCTCTTCCCCAACGCCTGGTTCTTCACCAGCAGTAGCCAGTGAAGATAGTTCTCTTCACTCATCGCCTACTACCCCTATCTTCTCACCCTCTAATACCTCAACCCTCAGGTTTGAGACGCCAAACATCAAGCGTTTGGTGACTCAAGAGCGCGGGGGAGAGGTCAAAGAATTTGAGTTTAGTGTCCCCACGCGGCAGACTCAAGCCTTGCCCAGTGAAAAGGTTCCACCAGCACCGAATCAGCAACAGCCTGCACCCCAACCTCCTGCAAGTCCGGTGCCTGAAACTACCGTACCCGTGACTCCCTTCAGCGTCGGCGGTGTGATTGAACTGACGGCCGACCGCCAAGAGTACGACGAGCAGCAAAAAGTAGTTACGGCAATAGGCAATGTCGTGTTGCGGTTTCGGGAGGCCTTACTGAACGCCGACCGCGTTAGCGTGAACTTGCCGAATCGTCTGATCGTTGCTGAGGGCAATGTTGCTCTGACGCGAGGACAGCAGGTACTGCGGGGTGAACGGTTTGAGTATTATTTTGTGCAGGATAGTGGGGTTGTTTTGAACGCCAGTGGCGAACTTTATACGCCCACAACAGGAACAGATCTGGCTTTATTGACACCCCCTGATGGCACGGTTGCTACGGAACCACAGCGACCGTTGAGTGATCGCATTACCAGAAATGAACCGTTACAGGGTATAACAAGTCCAGGGGGTTATGGCTTCGTTGTAGGCTCCGAGAGAGCTATCACAAATGTGGCTAACCTAGACAAGGGGGGGACAGTTAACCGATATCGCTATGAAGCTGACCGGGTCGATTTCGACAGCCAAGGCGCGATCGCTACAAATGTGCGGATTACCAACGACCCTTTTTCACCGCCAGAGTTAGAGTTGCGTGCAGATACCGCCCGGTTTACACGACTTGAGCCATTGGTGGATGAAGTAGTTGCCTCCCGACCCCGCTTAGTTTTCGATCAGGGTTTAGAGGTGCCGCTGTTGCGTAATCGCATCACGATTGACCGCCGCGAACGGGAACCGGGTCTGGTCAACTTTGGGTATGACGGTACGGATCGCGGCGGTCTGTATGTTGAGCGCACGTTCGAGATACTCAACACTCCTGCTGTACGATTTAGTTTGACACCACAGTATTTTATCCAGAAGGCTATCTCTGATGGGAGCATTATTGACCCATCTGTCTTTGGTATCAGATCTCGACTCAATGCCATCCTTGGTCCACGGACAACACTGACAGGGCGTGCGGTTCTCACCACTGTAGATCCCAATGATGTAGAAAACAGGCTACGAGCAAGCTTGCGCCTACAGCAGATTATTGGCACCACTCTTCCTCATACTCTAAGTTTGGAATATAGCTACCGCGATCGCCTCTTCAACGGCTCCTTAGGCTTCCAGACTGTTCAAAGTAGCATAGGTGCAGTTCTGACCTCGCCAGTCATTCCTTTAGGTCAAACCGACATCTACCTGACCTATCAAGCAGGCGCTCAGTACATCAATGCTGATACAGACCGAGAAGACTTGCTCAAACCTGACCGGAGAAACGACCGGATCAGCCTAGGTCGCTATCAAGCCAGTGCTACCTTGAGCCGGGATTTTGTACTTTGGCAGGGTCAAGCTTTGCCACCTACTCCTACAGAAGGGTTGCGATACACACCAACGCCAGTACGTCCCAACCTGCGGCTGAATACAGACGTCACCGGTGTCGCCAGCGTCTATAGTAGCGGCGATAGTCAAGAATCCCTAAGTGGCACCGTTAGGTTAGTCGGTCAACTGGGCCATTTTTCTCGACCCTATCTGGATTACACCGGTTTTAATATCGGCTACACTCAGGTCTTGCGAGGTGACCTATCACCTTTTCTCTTTGACCGGGTTGCCGATACCAGAATTCTTTCCGGTGGCATTACCCAGCAAATCTACGGTCCGTTTCGTGTTGGTTTTCAAACTTCCTTGAATTTGAACACTGGCAGGGAAATCAGCACGGACTACTTCGTGGAATACAGCCGTCGCACCTACAATATCCTTCTGCGCTATAACCCAGTCCTGCAAATTGGTTCTCTTAGTCTGCGGATTAGCGACTTTAATTGGAGAGGGAATCCAGGACTCTTTGATGGTTCCGAGATTCGCCCTGTTGTGCAGGGGGTTGATCGGTGATAGTGGCAGGACTTACGTAATTGACCGGGTAGTAAGCTACTGTGTGCGATCGCTAAAGCTTTTGGCTTGGGGTGATTCTTTCTGGATTGACACGAAAAGCCGCAAAATAGGGAATCATTAGACTCAGGAGACATGAGCGATCGCGTATACCGGGATGGATTCTACTGCCAACTTGTCAGTTGCACTGACTATTATTGACCGGATACCAGTAGTACAGACTTCTGAACTGAGCAAGGTCTATCGCACTGGCTTCTGGCTGAATCAAAAAATTGAATCTCTCAAGAACTGCTCCCTCACGGTCTATCAGGGAGAAACATTTGGCTTGCTCGGACCAAATGGGGCGGGGAAAACAACGCTATTGAAGACGTTACTGGGCATTGTACGTCCAACATCGGGGCGGGCGTGGTTGCTAGGGAGTCCAATCGGCAACGCACGAGTGAAGCAGCGAATCGGCTACTTGCCAGAAAACGCCTACTTCTACGACTATCTCACCGGCTGGGAGTTTTTGCAGTTTATCGCTGGGCTATTTGAAATCCCCCCCGACGTACAGCAGCAGCGTATTCCCCTGCTTTTGGATCTAGTTGGTTTGTCCAAGTCAGCGGCTCGTAAGCAAATGCGGCAGTATTCTAAAGGGATGCTCCAGCGCGTCGGTCTAGCGCAAGCCTTAATCAACGACCCAGAATTGGTGTTTTTGGATGAACCGATGTCTGGTCTTGACCCAATGGGACGCTACCAGATTCGGGAGATTATTCTCTCTCTCAAAGCTCAAGGTAAGACGATTTTCTTCAATAGCCATGTGCTGTCGGATGTTGAGAAAATTTGCGATCGCGTCGCTATCCTTATCAATGGAGAATTAATTTGTAGCGGCTCCCTAAATGAACTCCTAGGTATCACTGACGCCTACCAGGTCAAAGGCAAAGGCGGCAACATAGAAATCCTCAGACGCTGGGTCAAGGAACTAGCCTTCGACGGTGACTCCTGGTACGGTCAATTGCAGGGCGAACCCCAAGAATTTCTCGCCAGTCTTGGCCTCATGGGAGGTCAGCTAATTGCGATGAACCTCACGCGCACCTCTTTAGAAGAGTTTTTCATGCGACAGTTGCAGCATCGGGGAATCACTTCCAGTCATTGAGCAACTCCAACCTTTGAAAGATGTCTGTTGAGTCTGACTTGTAGTAATCCTTAACAGGAAACTCATTGACAAAGTAAAAAACTCATGGCTGACCTCGTCGAGACTGCCGTTCAGGCCGGTTCGTTTAATACCCTAGTCAAGGCGGTTGAAGCCGCCGATTTGGTAGATTTTCTGAAAAGTCCTGGTCCTTATACTGTCTTTGCACCCGTCGATGAGGCGTTCGCCAGACTGCCAGGAGGGGCGTTAGACGCCTTGTTGCAGGACATTCCAAAGCTCAAGAAAATACTAACTTATCACGTTGTCTTTGGTGATGTGAGAACCGATAACCTGCTTGAGATTGAAGAAGCACCGACCGTTGAAGGTTCAATAATCGTCGTTGATACCTCCCACGGTTATAAGGTGAATCAAGCCATAGTTTTGCAACCGGACATCCTCGCTGACAACGGCGTCATCCACGTCATTGATTCAATCCTGATGCCAGCGATGCTGGAGTTCTAGTTATTCTCAGCTGAAGCTTGAAGGTTGAAGTAGGAAGGCTGAAGTAGAAGTCTCGTACCTACAATGTTGCGGCTTGTATCCGACATCGAGCTACCAGTTTTTCATCCTTCATACTTCACACTTCATCCTTTTTGAGGATAAGACTATATAGCCTAAGTGCAATCACTATATCTATGGTGTTTGTAATGCAGAACACGTCCCTAAGCTGATAAAACCTTTACAATTGTTTACGAAAATGTAAAAGTTAGGTAACACACATGGCAGACATTGTAGATACCGCTGTTGGCGCTGGTTCTTTTAATACCCTTGTCGCAGCTGTTAAAGCCGCCGGTCTTGTAGAGACTCTGAAAAGCCCTGGTCCTTTCACTGTCTTTGCACCTACCGATGATGCTTTTAACAAGCTGCCTGCGGGGACTGTAGATTCTCTACTGAAGGATATTCCTCAGCTGACGAAAATCCTGACCTATCATGTCGTTTCTGGCAAAGTGCTGTCTTCGGATGTCGTTAATCTCGATAAGGCAACCACCGTTGAAGGTTCAGACCTCAAGATTGATGCCTCTAGCGGTGTCAAAGTGAACGAGGCCACAGTTGTAACTCCGGATATCGAAGCCGACAATGGCGTAATCCACGTCATTGACAGCGTACTGATTCCTGCATAAAGAGGTAATGGAGGCGACCCTGTGGTCGTCCCTCTCCGATTTTTGTAAATGCACAGGAGGCATCTAGCCATTAGTTGCCTCCTGTTTAATTTTGTGCGACTTCTAAACAGCCGAACCAAGAATGCAGCCAGTCCGAGGGGCAAGACTCAATGCCAGTTGAGCTGATTCTCCTTCTGTAGTCCAGCTGACTTTGCCGTTGCCATACAACGTCTGGCTAGGCTGGGATTTCAGATCAGCTGGCTCAAAGCTTACTTCTACTGGTGCAGTTCCGATGTTAACGGCAACAATTAGTTCCTCTGTACCCAAAGTCCGAGCGAAGACATAAACCCTTCCCTCAGCGAATAGAACTTTGTAATCACCCATCCGTAGAGCAGGGTAAGCATGACGCAGGGCAATTAGTTTACGGTGATAATCTAGAACTTCACCCTCCCAATGAGCTTCCAGAGGAAAGCCTCGGCGAGAGTCTGGATCTAGACGACCAGGTAAACCCACTTCATCACCGTAGTAGATACTGGGAGCACCGGGAAAGGTCAACAGCAGCAGCGTTGCCAACTCAACACTGGCACGATCGCCTCCAGCAATTGAAATCAGTCTTGCTGTATCATGGCTAGCTAGCAAATTCAGCTGGGTTAGCTGAATCTCCCAGGGGTAAAGTTGCAGCAGTTCCTGGATTTTTTCACCATACTCCTTAGCAAACAGGGGCGGGTAGGGATGATAGGAGCGGTCTTGCACTTGCTCCATGTCAACGCGATCGCCTGCGGTGAATGCGATCGTTGGCGCGGCAAATAGATAGTTCATCACCCCATCAAATTGGGTGCCATCTAGCCACTCCCGCGAATCTCCCCAAACTTCCCCGACGATGTAAGCTTCGGGATTGATGGCCTTAACGCGATCGCGAAACTCCTGCCAAAAACCTGAAGTTTTGATCTCGAATGGCACATCCAAGCGCCATCCGTCGATGCCGAACTTAATCCAATATTCGGCAATCTCCATAATGTACTCCCGCACTTCGGGATTATCGTGGTTGAACACTGGTAGCGCTCGATTATCAGCCCAGCCCTCATAGTTAGCAGGAAATTCACCGTTATAGGCAGATAACGGCCAATCGTGAATTTTGAACCAATTCACCCAAGGCGAATGCGGACCATTTTCCAGAACATCGTGGAAAAAGAAAAAGCCACGACTAGAGTGGTTAAAGACCCCATCCAGAACCACCTTGATGTTCCGTTCGTGGGCAGCATCTAGCAGTTCCTTAAACGCTGGATTGCCCCCTAACATTGGATCGACCTGGTAATAGTCGTGAGTGTGATAGCGGTGATTGCTGGCCGATTGAAAGATGGGGGTGAAGTAAATTGCGTTAATCCCCAAATCCTGCAAGTAGTCTAGCTGTTCCATTACGCCCCACAAGTCTCCGCCCTTGTAACCCTGGAGTGTCGGCATCGCATTCCAATCTTCCCAGCGGGCATTCTTTAAAAGTCGCTTGCGAGGTTGCTGGCTTCTGGCAAAGCGATCCGGAAAAATCTGATAAAAAACAGCGTGCTTGACCCAATCTGGAGTTTGAATCTGCATAGATGATTCCCTAGTTTTCCTTCCCCAAGGTACAGATCCCCCCAGCTTTATGGCTCAAACTTCTGGTAGAAAATCATTTTCAGAGGGAGCCATGTGCGAGTTATGGAGTGAAGCCCTGGCAAAGCGATCGCTTTGCAACAGTGTTTGCGTGATGCCCCGTTAGATTTCCACGTCACCTTTTTAGCTTGGGTACTATCTCTAGCATTGGGATAGTGTTCTCGAAAATTTGTATGAACACTAGAGACATAAGACCACTACTATCGCTAGATTGTTCGACTCTTGGCGTTCAACCGGATATATAGATTAGCCCACCGTTTCTTGGTGGGCTAATTATTTCAACGGGACGGCTATGAAACAAATCTTATTGGGTAAGACTGCTAAGTTCAGAGGAAGTCTCAGCCTGGGAAAACTCAGCGGCTGATGGTGGGGTCAACTTGCCACTGTTCTCCCATCTCTGGCGAGTTCTGTTCGTCCAGAGCAACGTCAGCACCCTAGGCAAGCAAAGACAGATGACAGTATTGAGCAGAATCATTAATAAAAAAGCGATCGAATTCATATCCCTAGTAGCTATCCTTGGAAATTTGGCTGTATTCAGGTTTCAAAAAGGCTTCTAATAAATTGAGTATGAAGGCAAAATGAAGAAATTACTCAACTGCAAGGGTTTGAATTACTTTTAGCTTTGATAAGCTTTTCTTAAGATTCAGAGTTGTTACACAAACAAAATGTCTTTTCGGGATAGGCGATCGCCTATTGCACCAATCCGAAGGTGCGATCGCTTATTTGAAACTCAGAGGTTGAGTTATCCCTTTTTCATCAAAATGAGCGAGTTGTCAGTTCAGGACTTACGCAAATTTGCCTTTGAACCGCCATTGGTAGGGACGCTCTTGCCATTATTGGTGTCAACTTAAGATCACTTGGCGGTTGAAACCGCAGCCACACAGAAAACACCTGCGTAGGCAGGTTTCAAAAACCCGAATTTTTCGTCAGTCCGCGCAGGTGAACTTGGTTTGTCCAGCCGCGACTTCCAGTCGCCACGGCTTAAGTTGACACAAATGCATGACCATGTGCCCCTACGATATACGGGGTTTGTACGCAAGTCCTGAGGTGTTAATTAAATGGAAAAGGCTTAGACTTTTGTGCCTAAGCCTTTTCCGCTTGAATGCGAGTAATGAGACTAATTGAGCTTACGCCACCGAACTAGCCCTGCACATATCAGCAAGGCAAGGACGGGTCAGGGTTTAGCCCAGAAAGCTTAGTAGCGGCGAGAGAAGCTGTTGTTGCCCCGACCACCACCAGATGAACTTCTTTCTTCGCGAGGTTTTGCCTTGTTAACTTTCAGGTCACGACCCATCCATTCAGCACCATCAAGTGCATCAATAGCAGCCGTTTCTTCAGCGTCTGTATCCATTTCCACAAAACCAAAGCCGCGTACACGACCAGTTTCACGGTCAGTGGGTAGCTGAACCCGCGTTACAGAACCATATTCTAC
>DATNPI010000469.1:0-3158 GCA_036703325.1 Coleofasciculaceae cyanobacterium | reverse complement strand
CTAGCTTCTTTTGGCAAACGCTAAGAAAATCAACTTGGCGTTGAGTCCAAAAAGCTACAGATGATTTACACAAAATCTGTCATCTACGTCAAAAGACACGCTGTCAAATCATGTCCGGTTCATTACCCATCATAGAAATCCTGTTTGTAGTAGGCACTTGAGTGCCCCTTACAAGAGGACTAACATCCTCACTACAAACTCTCCACAGTTAGGGGTGATTTTGCCGGATACCCTATCAAACCTGCGCTTGATAGCTTATTGAGAGGTATTTGCACTAGCGTCGAGACATTAAAACGAAAAGGTTGTTTCTGTCAAGTCAAAAGAATTGAGGCGGTCGTGATAGTCTTTCTTACCATAAACAAGTAAAATCATTGCAGTCAGGAAGTTATAGCTTCCAGATTTACCTGGCATTCCCCAAGCAGCAAACTTTATTGACTCAAACGCTTGACAAATGATCAGGCTCAGATCTACCTTTTATTGAAAAGAATTATCATCTTTTCCTGTACAATAAGCTCTTGAATTTACTCAGAGTTTTGAACCACTATCTTTGAGAGTGCATGACAGCTATTAAATGGTTTCAGGACTGTGGAATCGTCGCTTGGCCGCTCTTGGCGTTTTCCATTATGGCGCTTGCCCTGATTGTTGAGCGGCTCGTGTTTTGGTATCAAGTCAATCGTCGGCAGCGTCGGCTTGTCCGAGAAGTACTGAAGACTTACCCCTACGATCCAAACGCGGCTCTCAATGGACTCAAAAGGAATGCAGATTTGCCCATTGCCCGAATTTTTCTTGAAGCTTTGGAGCTACAGCGCCCTAGTCCAGAGAAATTTCGCCTCGCTATGGACAGTGCTATACAAGCGGAAATACCGATACTTAAGCGATTTAACACAATTTTTGACACGATTATCTCTATTTCTCCCTTGCTGGGGCTGTTAGGAACCGTTTTAGGTTTGATTACTGCTTTTGGCTCCCTGTCGCTTGGTGATGTGGGTGGAACCAAGGCGGCGGGCGTTACGGCAGGTATTAGTGAAGCGCTGGTTTCGACAGCTACAGGCTTAATCGTTGCGCTCTTTACATTGTTGTTTTCCAATAGCTTTCGTGGCTTGTATCTGCGAGAGATTGCCCGAATTCAAGAGTATGGAGGGCAGTTAGAACTGCTGTATATCGAGCAACACGAACAAGGAGAGGTGCCTTATGCCGCGACCCATCGATGAACCTGACATTCCACCGCAGATCAACATCGTGCCGATGATCGATGTGATCTTTGCAATCCTGACTTTTTTCATCGTCGCGTCGATATCTTTGACTCGTTCGGAAGGGCTACCTGTCAATTTACCGAGCGCATCAACCGCAAAAAGCCAACCCAGTACGAAAATTACGGTGTCGATTAAACCCGATGGCGAGATTGCACTTAACCGTAAGCCAATTAAGTTGGAGGCTTTGGAAGAAGCGGTACGCTCTTTAGTGGAGCCGAACTCCGAACCTCTGGTGATCGTGAATGCTGATAAAAAAGTCGATCACGGTCAGGTAGTCAGTGTGATGGATCGCTTGCGTCAGATCAAAGGAGCAAAATTGGCGATCGCAACCCAGAAATAGCCGCCCCAATCGACGAAAGCTGCTGCCGTGAAGCGCAGCTACTTCAAAGGGTTAGGCGATCGCTCTTTTCCTAAAAATTCGCTATCTAGAAATTTTTTGTTGATAAACCTCACTACCTACGTCCTGCACAATCTGATGCAGTTTTTGGTGAATATCTTGTAGCAGGAGTGACCCAGCTGAGTATAAAAAGAAATGATCGCCAGGAAACATCTTTAGCACAAAGGAAGCATTGGTCTGTTCCCGCCAAGCTTCCAGCTCATCGCAACTGGCTTCCCGATCTTGTAAACCACCAAAAGCCGTGATGGGACAATCCAGCGGCGTCTCTGGTGTGTAAGCATAAGTTTCAATGACAGCAAAATCTGCTCGCAGAGTAGGAAGGAGTAGCTGCATCAGTTCGGCATTCTTTAATACCGCTTCCGGTGTACCGTTGAAGCGGCGCAGTTCCTGTAGAAACTCCGACTCTGGCAGAGTGTGAATAGGTGGGTCTGGATCGGGAACTTGAGGTGCACGATACCCAGATACAAATAAGTGTACTGGACTCACTCTATACTCTCTGCGGAGTAAGCGGGTAAGCTCAAAGCTAACCAGTCCACCCATACTGTGACCGAAAAAGGCGAAGGGTTTGTCCAGGTAAGGAAGGAGAGTGCTGGCGAGATGTTGTACGAGAGGCTCTAGTTGGGTGAATGGAGATTCTCTAAGCCGCATTCCTCGACCTGGAAGTTCGATCGCACAAACTTCGACGCTCTGGGGTAGACTATCTGACCAAGTGCGAAAGATCGCAGCCCCACCTCCAGCATAGTGGAAGCAGAATAGTCGGAGTTTTGCTTGAGGATGGGGTTTGGAACAGGTGACCCCATTGTTATAAATCGGAGAAGTTTTCATAATTTAATCTCCTCAACGTCATAGTCGGGCAAAAGGTCTTCCACATCACGTAAAGCGGGAAAGGCATAGCCAACCATACCAACTAACAACATACACAGCGCACACATGACATAGAGAAGCGCCATCCCAGCACCTGGATTGGTGCCAAATAGTCCGCTGAAAATCGGCGCGAGAGTGCCATTGGGCTTCATTGCTGGTTCAAAAACGTAGTCAGCTAAAGGCCCAGCCATCAACCGACCGATCGCAGGAGTGAACCGTGAGAGCATCGTATGCGTCGCGAAAACTTTGCCTTGCAAATCCGGCTCAACTTTCGTCATCCAGATCGCCCGATCGCAACTGTACATCAAGGGAAAATTGAACGATGAGCAGAATTGAGCAGGAATCCAGATTAACGGCATCTGGGCTAAACCAAAGATAATCTTGCTGAAACCAGCACCCATAATTCCCAGCAATAACCCGTGTACCCGGCGCTTGTAACCTCCCCAAGTACTCAACAACAACGCCCCAGATACACCACCTACTCCTGCTGCGGTTTGTAAGCTGGCTAACACCTGAGCACTACTATCCGTGCGTGCCAAAATCATCGCCGAATAGAGGGAATCTCCAATATCATGGGCAAACCCAAATAAGGAGGCTAACAACAACAGAGCCAGCAAACTTTTACGAGCAAAAATATAGCGAAA
>DATNPI010000683.1:0-3320 GCA_036703325.1 Coleofasciculaceae cyanobacterium | reverse complement strand
CTTTTTAATAACCTCTAGGCGTGATCCCCTATACCGGGGATCGCCCGTGTGGACTTACTTCTAGAGATAGATGAGGGGAAGCCCAAATGACAGTTATTTTATAAGGGTTACATGATTTGCATGTGCAGAATTGACTGCTTACAAGGAGGGCTCAACGCGATCGCATTCTATGGACTGGATATCGACAATTACTCCCAGGTGGCTTTGTTGATCGGGGAAGTGTTTAAAACCCCAAGTCAGCTTTCTAATTAACAAGTTTTTAAAAATCCGGAGATAACAAAATATGCGAGCCAATTCTTGTCCTTGTTGTGGTGATGCCTTACTACGCCATGCGCGACGTAATGGTGTCTATTGGTTTTGCACCTCTTGCCACCAGGAAATGATGCCCCTGACTGCTTGTCAGCTGTCTACCGCTTTCGACAGCATGAAGCAGCGAGCTGCAAGGAGCCTAACAGTCCCGGTTCGTTGACGCAGCAGGGTTGATTGTTGAATCCTTGGACGCACGCTCAGCGAAGCTGATCGCGTCCTGGACAGTCCCTAAATTCCTATATTTAAGCCGATTGCAGTTGAGTTGAATGCTGCGTGAGATGAAGAGTGACCCTAACAGCGACCCTGATACAATCAGGTGCAGCTAGGTTACTAGATACTTCAGGATGCTCGCAGCATTACTCTACGGTCAAGAAGATTTACGTTTAGAAGATGTTGCCTCACCGACACCTGCTGTCGGTGAGGTTGTCATTAAAGTAGGGACAGCAACTACCTGTGGCACAGATCTGAAAGTATGGCGTCGCGGTGGTCATGCCAGAATGCTGAAACCCCCAACGTTGTTTGGTCACGAAGTTGTTGGGGAAATTGTGCTGATCGGAGAAGGGGTGACAGGATGGAACCTAGGCGATCGCGTTGTAGCGAACAATTCTGCCCCCTGTATGACTTGCTTTTTCTGCCGCCGCCGAGAGTATTCCCTATGCCCTAATTTGACTTTTAACAATGGCACTTTCGCCGAGTACTTGAAAATTCCGGCACCAATCGTGCAACACAACCTGTTAGCCGTGCCGCCTGACTTGCCCGATGCCTTAGCAGCGATGACGGAACCCTTAGCTTGTGTTCTGCATGGGGTAGCACGTTCTAATGTCCATCCAGCTGACCGGGTGGTAGTGATAGGCGATGGGGCAATTGGGCTGATGTTCGTTGCCGTGCTGGCACATCAGTCAGCCGCAGAAGTGTTTCTGTTTGGGGGTAATGATGGACGCTTGCAAATTGGGGAGCAACTGGGGGCATCTCAAACGTTTAATTACCATCAGTTGAGTGACGTGCCTGCTGTTGTGCGAGACTTAACAGAAGGATGGGGTGCGGATGTAGTCATTGAAGCGACAGGTGTTCCTGCTGTCTGGGAAAGTGCGATCGCCTGTGGTCGTCCCGGTGCCACAATTAACTTATTTGGCGGTTGTCCACGAGATACGACAATTACCGTCAGTACCGAACAACTGCATTACAACGAACTGACCCTCAAAGGCGTCTTTCACAATACACCGATCTATGTGCGTGAAGCCTTGTCACTTTTGGCAAGTCGAGCCATACCCTTTGAACTGCTGATCAGTGACTACCGACCCCTGAAGGATTTAGAGCAGGTGTTCGAAGATATGAAGAATCGTAAGGCAATTAAGGTCGCAATTGAACCGGGGAGTCGGCTATGAAAACGGCAAAAAGAGGAACTGGGGACTGGGGACTAGGGACTAGGGATTGGGAAGATTTCAGTACAAACCTGTCCAAGAGTAGACAAAATATTCCCACTAACAAAGGGTCAATACCTTGTCCCTTCTGGGCGATGTTCTTAGCTAGTCCCCTATCCCTTTTACTTTTTCCTTGTTACTTTTTCCTTTTTACTTCAACTGCTCATGCCCTACCCGGTCAGAGTGTTGAGACAGTTGTTGGGTGGATCAACGCTCATCCCACCCTTCGACCTGGCGTTGGAGATGGGTTGCGTGTAACCAAGGGTGACACGCCGGCCCAGCGCTTTAGCTTTCAAGCTACAGTGCTTTCTCCAGGTCGGGTCACGTTTCCGGCAGACAGAGGGACAATTCGTACTGAGCGTATGTCATTCTACGACATGGTTAACGGTGTGACTCCTGACCGACTCAAGGAATCTCTGCGGGTCATCTATGGGCCAGATGTCTATCAAGATTACGACCGAGCAAAAGTTGTGTATGAATATCCCACTCCAGAAACTGTAGATTTAGCACGGCGACAGAATCGTCCTCTGGAGGCGGCTCAACAGGGGGAATTGCGATTAGGAGAACGCTTTGCCTATTGGATGGAAGTAACTAAAACAGATAGAGGCAAAGCTTTCAATGGTCAAATGACCGTTTTCCTAAAAGAGGATTTAGACAAGCTAGAAACAGAAATACGCGATCGCTAAGGTCAAGCCCCAACATTTAGATATGGAGAAGAAGAGGCATTGCAACATCCTTATTCAACCGTTATAAAATACCTACCCAAAGCTACCCAACGCTAGACTTTTCTCTACTAGATAACTTGTACTAGGGAGTAGTTTGGAGCTTTCTTCCTGTTTCATCCAGAACTGTCGGCAGCACTCTGTCCACAGGCTAACACGGTCTAACTGACCGCAAGGCGCTACTTAAGGTCGGAGGTGAACTCTGACCCTCGCGCCTCTTTTTCCAAATTGATAGAAGCGTTGAAGTCTCTATCAATTTCAAGACCACAATGGTCACACTGGAACAATCTTTCGGACAGGAGGAGTGTTTCTTTGGTGGTTCCGCAGTTGGAACAAGTCTTAGAGCTAGGGAACCATCGATCAACCGCTACAAGTTCTGAACCGTACAGCTCACATTTGTAGGTTAGTTGACGGCGGAACTCAAAAAAGCTCATGTCTGCAATGACTTTTGCAAGTTTGTGATTAGCCAGCTAGCGTTTTAACACCAAGGTCAACACCAACAACTGCAACAGAATTTGACTTATTGATTGGCTCAACTTCCATTCTGAAGGAAACAAACCACCTGTCAGCCACCCTGGAAATAGTCACAGATTTGGGTTTAAAGCCTGTTGGGATGCGTTCATAGGTCTTGAGCCATCCCATAACAGGTACTTTAATCTGGGAAGAATGTTTAGGGGTGTCTAGAGATTTAGTTACAGTTCTTTACCCCTGCCTCTCTTCTGGGGGGTCTCGCCTCAGGATTACTGACTATGCCAGACCCCAGCAAAAATACTCTTGACGGCTCTGGTGATTCGCTTTAAATCTTCATCTAGCAGAGGGGGCCAGCTAACCCCAGCCTGAAGCCCAGCCTCAAACTGTTTTCGGCTCT
>DATNPI010000457.1:0-6193 GCA_036703325.1 Coleofasciculaceae cyanobacterium | reverse complement strand
AGGGCGGCAAGTCTAGAAACTCCATCATATAGCCACTGGTATTGATAACTCCATGTTCTTAAAATTGTTGCCATTACTCACTTCCTGGTAAAGATGTATGTTTCTTACTGTTAGTTCAAACCATTAAGAGAATATATTGTTAAAATCAGTAACAAATATGAATTTTTCGGGAAGCTGTAACCACTATGGGTCGTGTTGGGGTTTTATTACTAAATTTGGGCGGACCAGATGAATTAGACGACGTCCGTCCGTTTCTATTCAACCTGTTTTCTGACCCCGAAATTATCCGCCTGCCCTTTTCCTGGCTGCAAAGTCCCCTTGCCTGGTTGATTTCGACGATGCGTACTAAGAAATCGCAAGAAAACTATCGGCAAATTGGGGGTGGTTCGCCACTACGGCATATTACGCAAGCACAGGCTCAAGCCCTCCAAGAACGGTTGCAGCAAAAAGGACAAGAGGCCAACGTTTATATAGGGATGCGTTATTGGCATCCGTTCACAGAAGAAGCGATCGCCCGGATTAAGCGCGACGCAATCGAGCAACTAGTAATTCTTCCCCTCTATCCACAATTCTCTATCAGCACTAGTGGTTCGAGCTTTCGTCTTCTGGAAAAACTCTGGCAAGAAGACCCAACACTAGGGCGGATTGAATACACCGTTATTCCATCCTGGTATCAGCAACCAGGCTACCTGCAAGCAATGGCACAACTGATTGCCCAGGAACTCGATCAGTTTTCTAACCCTGACTCTGTTCACCTCTTCTTCAGTGCTCATGGCGTTCCTCTCAATTACGTGACAGAAGCGGGTGACCCCTACCAGCAAGAAATTGAGGATTGCACTGCCTTGATTATGCAGACCCTCAACCGCCCGAATCCTCACACCCTGGCTTATCAAAGTCGGGTTGGTCCGGTAGAGTGGCTTAAACCCTACACGGAGGATGCTCTTCGAGAACTCGCTGCTCAAGGCGTTGAAGAGTTGCTTGTGGTACCAATTAGCTTTGTCTCCGAACACATCGAAACCCTTCAAGAAATTGATATTGAATATCGGGAACTGGCAGAAGAATCAGGCATTCACAACTTCCAGCGTATACCAGCCCTCAATACCCATCCTGTCTTTATAGATTCTCTGGCGACTTTGGTTACCGAAGCCCTTGACGCCCCCAACCGTAATCTCTCAGAAGTCATACATCCCACGAAAAAAGTCAAGATGTATCCCCAGGAGCGATGGGAGTGGGGTATGACGACAGCAGCCGAAGTCTGGAACGGTCGTCTAGCAATGATTGGCTTTCTTGCTTTGGTGTTGGAGTTAATCAGTGGTCAAGGACCGCTGCACTTCGTTGGATTATTATGAATACTTATATTTCGACCCTCGTCAGAACAGGGTAATGTGTTGTTCCGGCGTAAAGTCATATCTAGCCTACGTTGTCCGACCTTGGACAATGTAAGCCTTAGCGCACACAGCTATTAGGCAGACAATTTATTTATAGTTTGAATGTCTGAAGAAGCCCAACCTACTACTTAGGGCTGGGAGATACTCTAACCCAGACCTGGGATAATTTAGATTCCCAAGTGGGACGCATAAGGTATAAAAAAATACAGTAGTTTCCTACTATATCACGTTAAATAGGTGTGTTTAAAAGTGCCGTGCCGTCCATCGCGATCGCTTAGTTAATAACTCTGTAGAGGCGTCAACTACCCCTCCAGAGTTATACACCCTCCGCTTCAACGGTTATTCTACCGAGGTTAACGGAATCTACGCTTGCGCCTTCTGGCTACAGCTTTGCGCTTTTTCTTTTCGATGGGAGTCTCAAAGTGCCGCAGGCGCTTCATATCTGCAAAAATTCCTGCTTTCGAAACTTGCCGCTTAAATCGGCGCAACGCTGACTCAATCCCTTCATTCTCGCCTACAACCACTTGGGTCATGCTATCTCCTTCTGAGCTTGAACTGAATATTTGGATGATTGCACTCACCCAATAGAACTTCTAGCAAAAATCATGAGAACCAAAAGTCTACAGCATTCTGTTCTCAGTTGCTTAGACTAAAAGCAGCGCTGTTGGATAGATGCTTGCTACACTCTTATCACTTCAGACTACTCAGTAAATCGAGAGCAACTTTAGCGGCTTAGTTCACTCACCAGAGCCAAAAACAGAATGCCCCTGACTAAAAGTTCACTTTTATGACTAAAGTTGATGTCTACTCAATCATTGCTTAGTAACTCCGAGAGTAGCCACTCCGTCTTTTATCTTCGCGAGGCTTAGCTTTGTTAACTCTGAGGCTACGACCCATCCACTCAGCACCATCAAGGGCCTCAATTGCCGCATCTTCCTCAGATTCGGATTCCATCTCCACAAAACCAAAACCCCGAGGGCGGCCGGTTTCGCGGTCTGTAGGAATTTGAACTCGTTTTACAGTTCCGTATTCTGCAAAGACACTAGTTAGATCCTCTTGAGTTACATCGTAGGATAGGTTGCCTACATAAATTGACATAGAAAAGTCTCCAGAATCAACATGATGTAGAGATTTAGATCCGGAGAGACGCCTGTAAATACCCAACAGAAACACTGCAGCCGAACATAATTCTCGCTAACTACCCTAACACATCAACTTGAGAGCTAGCCACTCTAGCTACTATTTCAAGTCTGTTGCTCAGACAGTATTTAGCAAACAAGCGCAGTTACGATGAGGGCAAATAAATGCTCAAGATGGACATTTTTGTAGCTGTTCAAATGCTTTGGGAAATACCCTATAGCTTCAGCCCAAAGCCAGGTTATTGGGTTCTCCCTAAGGTAAAAATCCTACTGTTCGCTTAACTGGGGAAGTGACCTTCGTGTAGTTCAAGCATTCACTAGTTGAGATGAAAGCTCCCCATCTTCCTGAATGCCAGCTTTGAGGCGTGCGATCGCTTTGTCAATTAACTCAACACCTTGCTCAACCGTTTCAATGACAGCCAGTTGTCCACGCAACTCAGCTGCCCAAGGAAAACCTTTGGCATACCAAGTCATGTGCTTCCTGGACTGACGGATACCGCGATCGCCTTTATACTCCCACAACGCTTGCAGATGTTCCCGCGCACATTCCAGCCGTTCCACAGGCGTCGGAGGCGTCAGGTTTTGTCCGGTTTTCAGAAAGTAGTCAACTTCTCCTACCAAAAACGGATAGCCTAGCGTTCCCCGTGAACACATTACCCCATCAGCACCCGTCTGTTCCAGACAATTCACCGCTGCCTCAACCGAGAAGATATCCCCATTGGCAATTACTGGGATAGAAAGAATCTCCTTAACTCGTCCAATCCACTCCCACTTGGCATTGCCATTGTAGCCTTGGGCGCGGGTGCGTCCATGTACCGTAATCATTTGCGCCCCCGCATCTTCCATCCGCTTGGCAAATTCCAGAATATTGATTTCCTTATCTGTCCAGCCAATGCGAGTTTTCACGGTAACTGGCACATTCACCGCCTTAACGACTGCCCGCACAATTGCCTCAGCGGTTTCTGGTTCCCGTAATAGGGAAGAACCACCACCATTTTTCGTGATTTTGTTAACAGGGCAACCCATGTTGATATCAACCGTATCCGCCCCTTCCTCCACTGCCATCTGCGCCGCTTCTGCTAAGAAATCTGGACGGCAGTCAAATAGCTGGATGCTGATTGGTCTTTCGTTGGGGTCAACCTCCATAATTTTAGGCAGCTCTTTCACATAGTGCAGCCCTGTCGCATTCACCATTTCCGTATACATCATCGACTCTGGGGCATAGCGACGCACCAGACGGCGAAATACCATATCTGTGACACCAGAGAGGGGTGACTGTAAAACCCGGCTTTTCACCTCAAAAGAGCCAATCTTCAGGGGTGTTGAGAGTCGGGCTTGCAAGCTGGGAGATAGAGAAACCATAAAAAGATGTTGCAGCAATCTGGCTTTACTATTCTAATCAGTACGAGCCAGCAGTTTTCTACAATCGGAAAATCACCAGCCATCTTCAACAACTTCAACTCATCTTAAAAAGCTAGTTTTGAAATGCTGCATCTACCATGGAATGCCGTTCTGATGATTATTGACTTCCAAAAAGCAATTGATCATCCAAGTTGGGGTCGCCGTAACAATCCGCAAGCAGAAAAGAATATTGCCAAACTTTTGACTGTGTGGCGCACAACCCAGCGCCCAATTCTTCATATTCGCCATCTCTCAACCGAACCCAATTCCACCTACCGTCTCGGACAGAAGGGGTGTGAGTTTAAGGAGATTGTACAGCCGCTACCTGGCGAAATCATTGTCGATAAAAGAGTTACCTGTGCTTTCATTGGGACAGATATTGAGCAGCAGCTACGTAGTAGCGGCTACGATACGCTCGTGATTACGGGTGTAGTTACAAATAATTCAGTTGAGGCAACTGTGCGTGTAGCCGGAAATCTGGGTTTCAAAACTTATGTTGTCTCTGATGCTACTGCGACTTTTGACCGGGTTGCTCTGGATGGAAAGCTGCATCAGGCTGAAGATGTCCACGCCCACTCACTTGCTAATATGCAAGGCGAATATGCGACAGTGATTGATACAAAAAAGTTGCTGGAGTGGACAACAGTTGGGTCAATGAGGATGCATTAGTGAAGCGTCTTTGCTAGAAGATTCGCAAGGTGTTGGTTAGCTCGTTTCAGGTAACTAAGGCGATCGCAAAACCTATACAAAGCACCTACTGATTCTTTATCATCTACCCAACTTCTATGTCTTTACAACAGTACTCTTGAGGGTACTATCGAAACCTCTAGAGATTTCTGTATATAGACGGGGTAGAGAACGTTTTAGGGAAGTAGCACCCAAGACTCCCGAACACTGATTTTGTTCAACTCTGTGAATTTTTGTAACTCTCTGGATAAGTTCCCAAGCTCAGGTTGAGAACTTGGTGGAGGTTCAAGTCCCATTTCCAAAGGACCAGATTTCATGCGTAGCCGCTTATTGAAAAATTTCTTACTCGGTTTAATGGGTGCGGTAGTTATTGCCGTAGCAATTTCCCTATTTACTGCTGTCACCGCCACCACAGGTTTGTCTTATACCGTTACTGGCTTGGGAACCCTTGGCGATTACCCTATCACCCTTCCCTTGCGCATCAATGACTTAGGGCAAGTCATCGGTTGGAGTAGAACTAATTCTTCACCACCACTTGGACGTGCATTTTTGTGGCAAAACGGCAAGATGACTAACTTAGGCACCCTTGGTGGCAGCAGTAGTAGAGCCTTTGACATTAACAACTCCGGGCAGGTAGTCGGCAGCTCACTCACCAGCAGTGGAGTTTACCACGCCTTTATGTGGCAAAACGGTAAAATGACTGACCTGGGAACTCACGGCAGTGATAACTCTGGTTTTGCCGTTGGGATTAACAATAGCGGACAAGTTGTTGGCTGGTCGTACCAAGCTTCAAGCAACAAGCCGGACCTACTCAATGAGTCATATCACGCAGTCTCATGGCAAAACAGCGGTATAACTGACTTGGGTACTCTCAGCGGCGATAACTTCAGTCGAGCTTTCAACATCAACAACAAGGGACAGATATTTGGTGAGTCGTACAAATTCCCTAACAACTCCACCCCTAGAACTCAACGCATCTTCAGGTGGCAAAATGGTGCGACGACTAACTTAGGCAATCTGGTCACCCCCAGCGGTTACACAGACAGCTATATCAATGGAATCAACAATAAAGGACAGGTAGTTGGTGCTTCCTCTGGCTTTTCTGGAAGCAGTTATAAATCCGCCGCCTATGTATGGCAAAACGGTACTCTGACTAACTTGGGCAGCCTTGGTGGCACAATCAGTGAGGCAATTGATATTAACACGGTGGGGACAGTGGTCGGCTATTCATTCACTAGCAGTGGCACTAACCATGCCTTTGTGTGGCGCAATGGCAAGATGAGAGACCTCAACAACTTTTTACTTCCTGGTTCTGGCTGGGAATTAACTGCTGCCACTGGCATCAATAACAAGGGACAAATTGTTGGCGCTGGGAAATTCAGCGGTCAACCCAAGGCTTTTCTCCTAACGCCTGTTTAGGATGTCTAGTTAGGTATAACGAACGGCTTCCACCACAGAGTTTCACAACCGCAGCACTATTGCGTCCATCATCAAGATTGTTAGGTAGTTAAGCTGCTGTGCATTTAAGCTGCATAGTCTACATTCGGGTAGTCTTTCAATAGTCAGTGGTCAGTTGCT
>DATNPI010000417.1:0-13536 GCA_036703325.1 Coleofasciculaceae cyanobacterium | reverse complement strand
ATCTGGATGGGGGCACTGTACATAACAAGTCACTCCGATGGTAGTTTAACTACAGCTAGCCAAAACGTTTCAATCAGCTTCACCACAGAGATGAACTGATCCAAATCAATCGGTTTGGTAACGTAGCAGTTCGCGTTTAGTTCGTAGGTTTTGAAGATATCTCGATCAGCGGCTGAGGTAGTGAGTACGACAACCGGAATGAGTTTGAGCTGAGGGTCAACTTTGATTTGTGCCAGAACCTCACGACCATCTTTTTTGGGCAAGTTGAGGTCAAGCAAAATCAAATCGGGACGCGGTGCGTTGTTATATTTTCCTTGCCGACGCAAGAAGGCTAGAGCTTCTACGCCATCTTCAACCCAGTGCAAGTTATTAAGTACCTTGCCGTCACTGAGCGCTTCCACAGTTAGATCGGCATCACTGGGAGAGTCTTCTACAAGCAGAATCTCAACGGGTCTCATCGGAGTGTTAGGATTCATGGGTTCATTGCCACGGAAAGTGGGATAGTAAAGTAAAATGTCGTGCCTACTCCTGGCTGTGACTCCACCCAGATGCGCCCCCCATGACGCTCTACAATCTTTTTACAAACCGCCAGACCAATGCCCGTGCCAGGATACTCACTCTTGCTATGCAGGCGCTGGAAAATAGTGAAGATGCGCTCAAAGTACTCTGGCTCCATGCCGATGCCATTATCGCTGACAGAAAAGACCCATTCGTTTTCCCTTTTCACCGCCTTGATATGCACTCGTGGTGGCTCCTCTCGGCGAAACTTAATGGCGTTGGCGATGAGATTTTGTAACAACTGCATTAGTTGTGTTTCGTCGCCCATTAGTGTTGGCAGGGGGTCATGAGTGATGATCACATGGCTTTCGGCGATCGCAACCTTTAAATTAGCCAGAACCTGACTCAGCACAGCCTCGCAGTCAGTTAACTCTAACGATTTTCCCCGCGTCCCTACACGGGAAAATTCAAGCAGGTCGTTGATCAACTGCTGCATCCGGGTGGCTCCCTCCATGATGTAGCCGAGGTACTTATCGGCTTTAGCGTCAAGGTTGCCTTGGTATTTCCGGGTGATCAGCTGTGCATAGCTATTTACTGCCCGCAGTGGCTCTTGCAAATCATGAGAAGCCACGTAGGCAAACTGCTCTAGTTCCTGGTTAGAACTCAACAAATTGGTGTTTGCTTCTTTCAGTTCGGCTGTCCGCTCCTGCACTCTTGCTTCTAGCTCACCATGAAGCTGTTTGAATGACGCTTCGGCTTGCCTGCGATCGGCAGTCTCTTGCTGGATGGCGCGATACACCAGATAAAACGCGAACAGGTTTAGAACAATACCCACTAAGAACGTCAACTGTCCTTTGCGAATAGTCCCCTCTCTCGTCTTTAACCAATTTTGTAATTGCTCATTTTCTTCCCCTTGCATCTGCTGGATCGTGTTTCGGATCTGATCCATGAGTTCTTGTCCCTGATTGGTCAAAACCGCCGACAGTGCAACATTAAATCCTTGGTTCTTCCTCAGGTCAATTGTCTTTTGGAGCTCAACCAACTTTCGCCCAATTAGGGGTCTAAGATTTGCAATCTGCTGCTGTTGGGAAGGGTTAGCTAGCGTTAATGTCTTTAGTACTTCAATTTGCGGATCGATTGTCTTTACTGCCACCTTATAAGGCGCTAAGTATGACTCTTGCCCTGTAAGCAAGTAACCCCGTTGACCCGTTTCAGCATCCTTGACAGAGGAAAGGACTGTTTCCAGCTTCTGGAGGATTAGTCGGCTCTGAGCCACCCGTCCGGTTGTTTCTTTTTGCTTAATGAAGCTCCAGTAAAAGAGAGGATAGAGCGTCACCAAAATCACCGAGGCTAGTCCCAGCAGCGCCCTAGTCTTCTTTTCAACAGACCATTTTCTGGCTTTATAGCTGAATGGCACAGCTTCAACCTGTAGTTTTAGAGCCGTCTCTGCCTGCTCTTGCCGTGGAGTTTCTGATTTAGCTAGCTTGACTCTGACTTTTTTGTACTCCACAGGATTGCCTCTCAATATCCTTAGCGAAGAACGCTGTTGCGTCCCGCTTTTGCTAACGTGAATCGGTTCCCTAATTGTTACCACTCTTGAATAAGTCTGTTGACCGGGAAAGCACTGATTTGTAAGAAGCTGTCTTAAAACTACTTCCCGTGAAATTACGGTTTACAGTATTGCTGCACCTTATCTCCCAACCGAGTGGCACGATTCATGAGGTGAGTTTTTAAAGTTGCGATATATTACCAGTGAATTTATCGACAGCTAAAAATGGCAAACGTTCGGTTAGAAGGAATTACCCGCAAATTTGATGATGTCAGTGCAATTGAGGACATTAGCTTTGAGGTGCCGGATGGGCAATTTTGGGTTTTAGTTGGACCATCCGGTTGCGGCAAATCGACAATTCTGCGGATGATTGCCGGTCTTGAATCAGCAACTGATGGCAATCTTTATATTGGAGAGGCTTTGGTAAATGGTGTTCCAGCGCGGCAACGGGATGTGGCGATGGTGTTTCAAAACTACGCCCTCTATCCGCACATGACGGTAGCTGACAACCTCGCTTTTGGTTTGCGGATGCGGAAAGCTGACAATGCAACGATCGCACAACGGGTGGAGACGGTGGCGCGATCGCTTGATATTTCCCATCTGTTGGATCGTAAACCCAAGCAACTATCTGGGGGACAACAGCAGCGAGTGGCACTGGGTAGAGCGATCGCTCGTGAACCCAAAGTTTTCCTGCTGGATGAACCGCTATCGAATCTTGACGCCCAGTTACGAGACGACACCAGAGCAGAATTGAAACAATTGCACCAACGATTAGGCATCACTACCATCTACGTCACTCACGACCAAGTGGAGGCAATGACACTAGCTGACCAGATTGTAGTGCTAGAGCGCGGTCGGATTCAACAAATTGGCGAGCCTCAAGATATCTATGCCAAACCAAGAAACCGGATGGTAGCAACCTTCTTAGGTAGTCCGCCGATGAATGTTTTCCCGGCGACTTACAGGGGGGAAGTCTTTCAGGTAAGTGGTCAATCTTTGCCCTGCCCAATAGGACTTCAGTCTCAGTTACAACTTAGTGAGGGACAAACTGTTGATTTAGGAATTCGTCCGGAACACCTGGAGATTTCCGGATTGACGAATCACACAGATACAGAGGATATACAGAACAATGGTTACCTGACGATGGAGGTGAATGTGGTAGAACCATTGGGGCGTGAGACGTTAGTCCGTGGAAGTCTACCGGAATCAGATGTTGTAGTGGATGTCCAAGCGCCATCAAATTGGCGTGGGCGTCCGGGCGATCGCATCGGCGTCCAACTCGATCTCGATCAGTTGTTTGCCTTTGACCCCACTACTGGCAATGCCCTGTATCCTTGACCAGAAAGGGGTTACGGGCTGGGGGCTAGATCGTCGGGAAGAGAGGCTCCAATATTACAGCGGTTCTGACCTTGCATACACCGCACTAAGGGCACGATAATATCGTGCCCCTATAAAGCATTATTTATCTTTTTTGTCAAACATAACCGCTAGCCAGAGTGTCACTGTTGGCTTGAAGTTTCCTTTTGTCCACTGCGTAATATAGTCCAGCCGACTATGGCAAGGACTGCACCCAGGGTAAGAAATCCCAAATCCCATGCCAACTGATTCGGCCCTGGTTTAACATGATGAATGCCCAGGATTTGGTGGTCAATAATACCTTCAATGAAGTTAAACAACCCGGCACCGAGGAGTAAAGACCCGCCAAAGATTTTTGGTGACCAAGCTACATCGCTACGTCCACCGGCACGCCATAGTAAGGTGATGCCAATGACGGTCAATGTCCAGGTCCCTAAATGAAAAAGACCATCTCCTAGGGTATTTACTTCGAGATTGGAGAGATTCGTCGCTGGTCGAACACTTGTTATCATGTGATGCCACTGGAGGATTTCGTGTAGCAAGATACCATCAACGAATCCGGCAAGAAGACCCGCGCCAATCAAGATGCCAGCAGCAACCAACAAACTGCTACGGTTACGGTGCTCAAGCTTAGACTCCATACAAACTTCACCCTCGGGTTCTGGAGATTTTCCAGTTAAGCTTCGCATAACCCACAGCTAGCTGCTTCCACCGCTCGTTAGAGTTAAAGGTTTGTAACTGAAGTACTTCACAGTAACTTTACAAATACCTTAATAAAACGGTAAAATTTTTGCCCGCTTCCGGGAAACTACCTATATTGGCAGAAGACAGTTTCAATATTCCGTATCCCTCACCAGGAAAATCCACTAGGTGATGTGCCAAGGTTTAACTAATCAACCCTTGATTGGCACACCTGATAGAGGGTGCGAATGTGTCTCACAACGGTTCTCTAAACTTTTCCTCCCATGGCTCAAAAAGACATCAAAGTTAGATTTCCTCTCTGGCAATTTCTCAATCAGCCCATTTTTAGTTCCACAACCAAATTGGTACTCAATCCCAGTCTCTTCGCATATCTCTACAGAATTAAACTCCTAGAACGCTGCTGGGTTAAAGAGTGTAACTCTAAAGGTCGTCACTGTAACTGATTAGCGTGGCGCGATTTGGTATCAATTTTCCCAAGGGCTTAATTAGGGAAATGTTTGGAAATACGTGCTAGATGTAGACCCGATACGGTAGACACGGCTTACGCTTGCTGGAGTCAGCAGGCCCGCCCCACTTGTATTCATAGATCAAGTGGGGCTATTGACCATTTAAAAACCTGCTGCTAGACTTCATTGCTGAGCTGCTCTGGCTTAGGTGCCACTGGCATCACTAGCACCTTATCAACTCGGTTACCATCCATATCCATAACTTCAAAACGCATACCTCGCCACATAAAATGATCAGCTGCCGTGGGAATGCGTCCTAAGTGCGTTACAACAAAGCCACCTACTGTGTGATAGTTAGCTCGTTGCTCTCTTGACAACTCCGGAATTTCAAATAATTCAAAAAACTCTTCCACTGACAACATTCCGTCTACCAACCACGAACCATCCTCACGCTGTACGGCTTGCGGCTCGTCGAGCTGATCGACAGAGGGGATATCTCCAACAATCTCTTCTAAGATATCGTTGAGTGTCACCAATCCCTGAATCACACCATACTCATCGACTACTAAGGCAACGTGAGTTCCGGATTGCTTGAACAACTCCAAAATTTTCAACCCAGGTGTGCTTTCTGGTACATATAGCGGGCGTTGTAATTCTGCCGTTAAGTCAAGGGGCTGGCTGGCGAGGCAGCGAGCTAGCAAATCATTGACGTGTATGATGCCAAGTACGTTGTCCAGATCGCCCTCACAGACGGGAAACCGAGTATGAGTGCTATCAACAATAATTCGTCGGTTCAGCTCGGCTGAGTCGTCTAGGTCAAGCCAGACGATTTCTGGTCGGGGCGTCATCAAGGCACTGACTCGCCGGTCTCCTAGACGGAACACTCGATTGAGCATTTCTTGTTCCGCTGCCTCAAACGTTCCTGCCTCGGTGCCTTGCTCGATTAAGACTTTGATCTCTTCCTCTGTCACTAGTGGTTCTGTGGAGGGTTTCATGCCTAACAGCCGCAGTACCATCTCAGTCGAAGTACTCAACAGATGAACGATGGGGGAGGTAACTTTAGCTAACATCCGCATCGGGATAGCGACGGCGGAGGCAATCCGTTCCGGGTTGTTTAACGCCAGCCGCTTGGGCACCAGTTCGCCAATTACCAGCGTCAGATAAGTGATGATCAAAACGGCTGTTGTTGTGGCGATCGCATCACTATAAGGTGCCAGCCAGGGGATAAGCTTTAACAAAGGCACAAAGTTTTTGGAGAGCGCCGATTCCCCAAAGGCACCGGATAGGACAGCAAGGAGGGTTATCCCAATTTGGACGGTACCCAGAAACTGATTTGGGGCATTAGCCAGTTGCAAGGCAACGCGGGCATTGCCATTCCCCTGGTTAGCAATCTGTTGCAGCCGCACCTTCCGGACTGAGACAATAGCCATCTCTGACATAACAAAAATGGCATTGGCGACGATCAGTAAGAAAACAATCAGAATTTCCACAGGGAAAGAAAACATTTTTTTGCCGATACTTTCGGCGAACGGTTTCTAACGATTTTAGTATCCTGTATTCAAACTAAAATTGCTTTGGTCAATCCCGGTAAAGTTAGCAATAGATATAGGTCTATAGGTTAGTGGTTGCGGGTTAGAATTACTGGCATGACTCTCGTCATGAATTATAGATACCGAATTTATCCCGATGCCCTCCAAGAGCAAATGATGCTCGACTGGCTGGAGATTAGCCGCAAGGTGTATAACCACGCTTTACCGGGGGTAGAGGAAGCTTTGTCTAGCTCAGAGGCGAAACCTCGTAAGAGAAAAACTAGGAATGCCAAGCCGTGAGGTTTGGAAGTCAGCGCTGTACCTGATCGGGTCAGCCTAGGCGAGGATGTCACAATGAGTGAAATAAGTAGATACTTTTTACTTCTTGTCAGAACGAGTTAAGCATTTTCTGAACTCATGGCTTTCTCTTCCATCATTCGCGTCCTCGGGCGCTCGCCGCTTACAACCGAACTCTTGGCCAAGCTTGAGCGGCAGCACTCTCTCCAGCTGAATGGCATCCCTCGCCTCCCCAAGGGATTAGTAGCCTCTGCCCTGGCAAAGGCGAGTCAACGTAACTTATTCGTGGTTTCTAGCACCCTAGAGGAAGCCAGTCGCTGGGCGGCACAACTAGAAGCAATGGGCTGGGAAACTGTCCACTTTTACCCAACTTCTGAGGCATCGCCCTATGAGCCATTTGACCCAGAATCGGAGATGACTTGGGGACAAATGCAAGTGTTGGCAGATTTGGTTAGTGGTCAGTCGTCAGTTGTCAGTGGTCAGTCGTCAGTTACCACGAACAACGGACAAATTGCCATTGTTGCAACTCAAGCATCTCTTCAACCCCACTTGCCGCCGATAGATGCATTTAAGCCCTACTGTCTCACCCTCTACCGGGGGATGACTTGGGACTCCAAGAGTGTTGATGAAAAGTTGGCGCGGCTGGGTTACGAGCGAGTTCCTCTGGTGGAAATGGAAGGTCAGTGGAGCCGACGCGGTGATATTGTCGATGTTTTCCCTGTTGCCGCAGAATTACCGGTGCGGCTGGAATGGTTTGGTGATGATCTGGAGCAGTTGCGGGAATTTGACCCAGCTACCCAGCGTTCTTTAGACAAGATTAACCAGCTGGTGCTGACGCCTACTGATTTTGGTCCTATTGTTGCAGCCGCCCTTACGGCATCCCAGACAGAACAAGTCAAATCTTATCTCTCACCAGAGGAACAAGAATCACTCTCCACAGGTACACCCCCAGAAGGTAGCCGCAGATTTCTAGGCATGGCGTTTGACCAACCAGCGTCTCTACTCGACTATCTGCCCCAGAACACACTGATTGCAATTGATGAGCCGGAGCAGTGTCGTGCTCATAGCGATCGCGCTTATGAACATGCCGAAGAACAACTCTCGGCAATTACTCCAGTCCTACCGAAAATCCACCGCTCTTTTGACGATTCCCTGGCAACAGCAGAACGCTTAAGTGCGCTGTACCTATCCGAACTAGCAGACGACAAGGCACTCAATCTTGCCAGTCGTCCGGTTCCGGTGACACCGCACCAGTTTGCCAAACTCGCAGAAGTTATCCGGGGTGAACGCGATCGCAATTTTTCCATCTGGCTCGTCTCCGCTCAACCCAGTCGTTCTGTCTCCCTATTGCAAGAACACGACTGTCCAGCCCAGTTTGTCCCTAATCCCCGCGACTACCCAGCAATTGACAAGCTACAAATCCAGCATACGCCCATAGCGGTGAAATATTCTGGATTGGCAGAGCTGGAAGGATTTATCCTGCCCACCTTCCGCATTGTGGTAGTCACCGACCGCGAGTTCTTTGGACAGCATACTCTAGCAAGTGCCAGTTATGTCCGTAAGCGACGCCGTGCTGCCTCGAAACAGGTTGACCCCAATAAGTTGCGTGCGGGGGATTATGTGGTTCACAAAAACCACGGTGTTGGCAAGTTTCTCAAACTGGAAAGCCTGACCATCAACAATGAAACCCGTGAGTATTTGGTGGTACAGTACGCCGATGGCTTGTTGCGGGTGGCAGCTGACCAGTTAGGGGTATTATCCCGATTTCGGGCTACCGGTGACCGTCCGCCAGAACTCAACAAGATGTCTGGCAAAGCTTGGGAAAAGACGAAAAATCGTGTCCGTAAGGGGATTAAGAAACTTGCTGTTGATTTGCTGCAACTGTATGCTCAACGATCGCAACAGCAGGGTTTTGCCTACCCACCAGATGCCCCCTGGCAGGAGGAGTTAGAAGATTCCTTCCCCTACCAGCCGACACCTGACCAGTTGAAAGCGGTGCAGGATGTGAAGCGGGATATGATGAGCGATCGCCCGATGGATCGGCTCGTTTGTGGTGATGTCGGCTTTGGGAAGACAGAAGTGGCAATTCGCGCCATCTTCAAAGCGGTTACCGCCGGTAAGCAAGTTGCCTTCCTTGCCCCTACAACCATCCTCACTCAGCAGCATTACCACACCCTCAAAGAACGCTTTGCTCCCTACCCAATTAATGTCGGTTTGCTCAACCGCTTTCGCACCGCTGAGGAACGCAAGGACATTCAACGACGCCTCGCCACAGGTGAACTGGATGTCGTTGTAGGTACGCATCAGCTACTGGGTAAGGGGGTAACGTTACGGGATTTAGGGCTGTTGGTGGTGGATGAAGAACAGCGGTTCGGGGTCAACCAGAAGGAGAAAATAAAGACTCTCAAAACTCAGGTAGACGTACTTACCCTTACCGCAACGCCAATTCCCCGCACTCTCTATATGTCCTTATCGGGGGTGCGAGAAATGAGTTTGATTACCACACCCCCCCCCTCGCGCCGTCCGATTAAAACTCATCTGGCACCTTACGATCCAGAAGCAGTACGCACAGCAATTCGCACCGAACTCGACCGGGGCGGTCAGGTATTCTATGTTGTGCCACGAGTTGAAGGCATTGAGGAGGTTGCCGCGCAATTGCGGGAGATGGTGCCAGGGGTAAGATTGGCGATCGCTCATGGTCAAATGGACGAAGGGGAACTCGAAGCGACAATGCTCACCTTTGGCAATGGTGATGCAGATGTCCTCGTCTGCACCACAATTATTGAATCCGGGTTAGATATCCCTAGAGTTAATACGATCTTGATCGAAGACGCCCAGAGGTTTGGTTTATCCCAGCTGTACCAACTGCGGGGACGGGTTGGTCGTGCTGGCGTTCAAGCTCACGCATGGCTCTTTTATCCGAAGCAGAGGGTACTCTCAGAACCTGCCCGGAAGCGCTTACGAGCGATTCAGGAATTCACGCAGTTGGGTTCCGGTTATCAGCTGGCGACGCGGGACATGGAAATTCGGGGCGTTGGCAATCTCTTGGGTGCCGAACAGTCGGGACAGATGGAGGCGATTGGCTTTGACCTCTACATGGAAATGCTGCAAGAGGCGATTCGGGAGATTCAAGGGCAGGAAATTCCCCAGGTGGATGATACGCAGATTGACCTTCATCTCACAGCCTTTATTCCGGCTGACTATATCCCCGATTTAGACCAAAAGATGAGTGCTTATCGGGCTGTGGCTTCTGCTAGCTCGAAGGAGGAATTAGTGCAGATAGCGGCAGATTGGAGCGATCGCTATGGCCCGATTCCCACAGCGGCTAATCAGCTACTGCGGGTAGTGGAACTTAAGCAAATAGGGAAGTCCTTAGGGTTCAGTCGGATTAAGCCTGAGGATAAACAAAACGTTGTTTTGGAAACACCGATGGAGGAACCCGCCTGGAATTTGCTCAAGGAGAATTTGCCGGAACATTTGCGATCGCGCTTTGTTTACTCTCCTGGGAAGGTAACAGTTCGTGGCTTAGGTATCATGAAGGCAGAGCAGCAGTTGGAGAACCTGATTAGCTTTTTGGGCAAAATGCGAGGGGCATTACCCGAACCTGCTCTTGTTTAAATGTAAGACTGACGCAGCAACTCTATATGTAGTAGGTAGGGTGCCCTGCAACGCACCCGACCCTAGGACTAGGGACTAATGGCTAATTTTGCCTAAGTCCTGCTGGTTTTTGTTTCAGCGAAAAGCCCCCCCGGTTTGATAATCACTCTTAATAAGCGAGCTTTTAGCAATTTCTGGAGTGGGTTGGAGCGGAAGATTTGAGTCAGTACTTTCTAGCAATGACAAAAAATAGGTAAACCGCTAGTAGCGAATCTGCCAGAACATATGCGATCGCCCAACATCTATCAATCAAGCTGACTTCAGGGCATCTGCTTGTTCCTGGGTTGTAATCACTGCTCCCTCTGGCACCTGCACCCCGTCCCGCAGTTTTACGCCAACGACTAGCGCACCAGTACCGATAGTCACGTTATTGCCGACCTGAGAGCGGAATAGCACGGCATCATCCGCGATAGTTAGGTTATCACCAACTTCGAGGGGCCCGTGAAAGACAATGTTGTCATCGGTGTCCAAGTTCTTGCCAATGCGGATACTGGTGCCCTTGAGAGCATGGAAAGTTACCCGATCCTCAATCTCCGCATTGTCGCCAATGATGATAGGTGAGCCTTCATCGGCGCGAATCGCTGTGCGCTCTCCGACAACACTGTTGCTACCTAACTGCACATCCCCAACAAGGCGAACAAATTCATCAAGCCGCACGTTCTTACCAAGCGTGGGACCAACTGGCTTAGGATTCCAGGAAGTCTTCGGTGCAGGACTGGCACCAGTCACCGCGTCAAATCCCTTTTCTTCGTAGAGTTCGCCATAGTCTTCGGCGAACTCCTCATTTACCTCCAGAACCTCGTTCTGAAAATCAGAATTGGCTGCGGTTTTCAGTGGCAGGGCATCAGCTTGATCTTGGGTTGTAATGACTGCCCCAATTGGTACTAGGCGGTCTTTACCAATCCGCACATTAGAGAGAGTAGCGCCATGTAGCACAAATGCCCCATCTTCTAGCACAACGTTGTTGAGGCGGGCGCGGAAACCCACGAAGGTAAAGCTACCGATTTTTGAGTTCTTGATGTTGGCTTGGTGGGCGATGCTGGTTCGCTCTCCGATACTACTTGATAGTGCCCCACACTCTGCCGCAGGGGCTGGGGTATTACGTCGCGCCAAAAATAGGATATTGTCTTGGAGGTTGGTTTCGTTGCTAATGCAAAGGCGGGTTTCGGGGTCGGCTCGTAGGATAGTATTGCTAGCAACGAAGACCTTTTCGCCCACTGAGACATCGCCAAATAGTTCCACCATTGGACTAATGTAGCTGGAATTCATCACAACTTTGAGTGGGTTAAATAAACTCACTAAGTCGCTTTTTGGAGCAGCAGTTGCGGCTGTTCCCAACATCAACGCGCTCAAGAGAATACCAATTATCAGGGTGAGCTTAGACTTGTTGCTGAATTTGTTGTACATCAGGGAGCTTCTTGAGGCTTTGATAAAAAGTGTGCATCAACAATAGTACGAGAGCATAGACCAACTTGCAGCTAGTTAGAGAATCTCAGTAACTAGCTGGGCAAAATGCAAGGAGCATTACCCAAACCGACGCGGCTCTAAAGTTATTGAAACCCACATTGGAGGAAATAAAGCATATCAACTAAACAGATTTTAATGGGTACGAAATCATGCACAGTAAATTGGGTCGTCTCACTAACGGAGGGATACTGTTGACGAAACATTTCTTAACGATAAAAATCCTTGTGTTACTGTAGGAAAATCTTCAACCCGAGTTTTCGAAAATTACCCTTTCAACGAGTTCGCCAACAGTATCCGGTGGTTTGTTAGATAAGTTTTTATACTCAGCAATAAGTAAAAACGGTAGTTAGCCAGATTACCTCAACTTATCAATTACACCTTAATTTGTTAAAAAACTTTGTTTTCTATAGAGTTGGTAGCCGCCAACATCACTGTGTATTACAACTCTGCATGGGACTAAGCCATTTGGCTGATAGTTTCGTAGGTGAGGTCAGCAAACATCCCCTTTTTTACCTATCACCTTAGGTAGAGTTTATTACATATGTATTACTGTCAAAAAGGTATATGTAACAGCTGCACCTTATTTTATAAAAAGGTTCAGTGTCTAAGTTGGAATGGCATAAGCTTGGAAAAATCAAATAATGAATGCTTTCTATTAATTGAAATTGAATTAGTAGTAAATCGCGTTTATCAACAAACTTAATAACCATAATCTCTGCATCTATTGAGTCCAAAACTATTGGCAATATCCTTAATAATTAAAGGTAATAGTACCACTAAGAGAGTTGCCGTAGCTTTGAGTAATAGCATTCAATCAGGTTTGAACCCCTAGGCTTATCGCCCTATCAACAAGATAGTTGTTTTAAGAAGGAATTAAGTTATGTGTGAGCTAATCTCAAACACAAACACAAAAACGAAAGCAGTAGGTGCTGCTCTAGACACAACAACTTCGGCTCATGTAAAGACTTTTAATGGTCGTGGCGGCAACATTCCTGATGGTCGGGGCACCTTTATTGATGACATTATTGTCAAAGATGACTTCCGGGTCACTGACGTGACCGTCACGCTCTATGACTTCGTCCACACTTGGGTTGGTGATCTCGTCGTGCAGTTGCGCCACTTGGAAACACAAACGGTTGTCGATTTGTTCAGGCGACCGGGTCAACCACAATTTTCTTCTAGTGGCTTTTCGCACGACCTCAATGGCGATTACAGCTTCAACGACCACAACAGTTGCGATTTTGAAGCGGCAGCTGGACAGAATGCCGTTATGCCTAGCGGTAACTATGCCTCTACTGGCTCCCTAAAAGAGTTTTACACTCTACCAGCCGCTGGCACTTGGCGGCTCACAATCAATGATTTCTCCCCTGGTGATTCCGGTTCACTTGGGTCGTGGGAACTAAACCTGGGATGGGGATAAGGTGACTGCTTTAGAGTAAAATCACTATGCTAACCAATCCTACTCACCGACAGTAGAGTTGGGGCTATGGGTATGCTCACGTCCTATCTTGAAAATGAGGGGGAGATGGGGGAGGTGGCTCTGACGCTGTTATTGTATGACTGAGGAGCGTTCGTTGAAGCCTGAAATGGATCTAGAATTGCGATACAAAGAAATTCAGCAAAAGTTTGAAAAACTTTCTGATTTTTCGGAAGAGGAACTGACGCGATCGCGCCATCTTTTCCATCTAGACAATTCTCAAGTTGTTCCGAAAAGCTTTGAAGTCTGGACAAGTCTTGTTGGGCTACCTGTACCTAATCATTTAACCCAAAAATTTCAAACGATTGCTAACCGGATAACCGAGCAACTTCCAGCTCACGCTCGATTTTACGAAGTTCTTCCTCAGAATTATCATTGGGAAGTTTTTATTATCAAAAGACCTGATGAAAACGTTGATAGTGAGAGTCTGCAAAAAGTTCCGAAACTCCTCAGAGAAGTTCTGTGTAACCAGCCACCTTTAACCCTCTCATATCGAGGATTTTTAATCACAACAGATGGAACAATTATTGTTAAAGGCTATGGCAATTTTGATGAGTT
>DATNPI010000392.1:0-7647 GCA_036703325.1 Coleofasciculaceae cyanobacterium | reverse complement strand
CCAAGGCATTCCGGGTAATCGTTCTCGCCGATACTGCATTCGGCAGTGTGGACTTCCTCAAGGCAGTGCGTCAGCGCCGCTATCCTGCCATTGTTGGGGTGCGTTGCGACCGCAAACTACAGGACGGTCGCCAAGTGTGCGGCCTGTGCAAGCGAGGACAACAGGTGCGCTTGGATGGGTTATCCTTTCCCGTGACGATTTCTTGGTTGTACCTCAAGCGGGATGGCTTTCCTAGAGAAACGATTTGTCCTCTCCACTCGCCCCCTCAAAGGCAGTACTATCACTTGGTGGGGGAAACGTCGCCCTTGCAATTGAAGGATTCTTTAAAACCAGCAAACATCGATGAGAGCTTACATCGATTTGGTCAGGGTACCCTCCTAGGGGTGTATCGTTGGCTTGTGCTGTCCCTGATTGCTTTTATCCTGGCTCACGCTTGCTTACTTGTCCACCAACCCATCACAACTTCCTGACTGGGGGATTTATGCACATCTAGCTTTACAAACCCTGTTGCCTGAAGTGGTCGTTTCCCTTCTTTTGCTTGATGTTGAACGGACACGTCCTTTATTAAATGCCTTTGGTCTAGACCTTCAACTGACTGCAATTCTCACTTGATACATATGCACTGGTGCAAGATATCAGTTTTTGAAGGCATCTACTGCCGACTTGTCCTAACAGCTTTGGCGACTGCTATAACGCTCTTTCATCACTCTCTCCAGAGTATATTCTGAAACCCTTACAGCAAAAGGCTTTACGCAAGAATCAATGTTTAAGGTTTTATGTTAGGAATTAAAGCCCAAATCCCTAACAACGTATGGGTTTCAGATTTTGGCTTTAATTTTTCTCTCATAAGAGTGATGGAAGAGCGATAACTCTGGCGGTGTGGAAGATGAGTTAGTAGTGGCTTTAATCGTGTTTGATTTAGGCGGGCGGCATACTTTACAGTGCAAGGAGCTGCCACCGTAACTCTCTCTAGTCGTCGGTTGGTTGCAAGTCTTACAAAAGAAGTGCGACCGTTTGAACTAGACGGGGTGAAAGTCGCCAGGAATAAAACCGGCTCGGCCTATAGTTTCCCAGGACTCTTGCGAAAGCGCGGTGTCTTCTACGGTGAGCGCGATAATCCAGCACTAATTGCGGCGGCAGCGGGTGAAGTGGTGCAACGAAATGAATCATCACCACTCAAAGACACTAATCTTTTACAACAGCCACCCCAACCCAAGCCGCAACAAAAGAAGAGAAAATCTCAACTTTCGCTTGATTGATGGAGTCGTTGAAACAGTGGTGTCTACTCCTTAAGAAAACGAACCCGCTGTACTGGGAAACAGGGATTGTAATCGCAGCCCTCAACCAACAGCTCGACTTCATCTTTTGAACGCCTTACTACTTTGCCCTTCGCTCCGTCAAATCGACTACCTTCCCAGCAAACTTGAGCATATTCCTCCGATTGAGAAAGGCTATCTAACTCGGCTTTGTGTGCCACGTCTCTTCCCGCTGTCGGATGAGAGTGTGCTGCTTCAACAGTAGAGGCTGTGCCCAGGAGGTTGAGCTGAAGAGTTTGTGCTGTCGTCTTCACTTTTTCCCGTTCCGACTCAGTTAGTAATCGCTTCCACACCCAGTTTACTTGGTTGTCTCCATATTCAAGCTTGACTGTCGCCAATTCCTCTTTATGAGTAGCCGCCAACAGCCGCTCCTTAATTCTGTTGGCTAATTTTGTCATCGCCTGGAGATTATTGCTAGAGCGATGGGGGAAAGTCGAGTAGTCAGGCTCATTCCCCAATGGCGGTTCATTCCACGTTAATCCCACGTGTGCTTTGAACTTGGGTGCCGTTTTCTTAGCTTTTGGAGCTTTTGGAGCCTGGGGAGCGGAGGGAGCGGAGGGAGCTTTTGGGGCTTTTGGAGATGAAAGAACTTCAGGGACTTTTGGAACTTCAGGAGCAGAGAGAGAGAAAGCAACACTCTCTCCCCCAGCTTCAAAAGCCTCCCCAGCTTCAAAAGTCTCATTGTCCAGGGTGTCCAGGGTTTGTCCACCCCCCTGAATAGAGGTTGAGAAATTTTCAGTTTCAATTTTCTCACAAACTACAACTGTTGATTTTTCCATAGCGTTATCTAGGGGCTGGACAGTTGATCCACCCTGGACACCCTTGATTTCACGTTGTTCCAGCCTGTCCAGAGTACAATTACTTAGCGTAGAATTTTTTGATCCACCCTGGACAGCCAAACTGGGTTGAGGAGGTATAGGGTAGTTAGATGGATTGTTATCACCGCCACCCCCATTCCCCCCGTCATCATCTGGGGGTTCGGGTGGGTTCCAAAAATCGGCAAATTCCATCAAGCCACCCTCCTCACACTTGGACTTACGGCAAACCAAGATGGGGTCGGTGGGGGGTGAAGCCTTTTGGCCACTGCCACGAAATGCATCATTCTGTGTAAGGCTGACAAAAGCTCCAGGCACGGTAGTAACATATTCCCAATGTGCCGATACCCGCTCTCGTTTGCCGTCAATCATGGGAGACCAGCGGCGCTCAACAAAGTTGCGGGGCAGTACTGTTCTCAGATGGCTGATGAATTTGCTCATCCCCAGGGGCGTGTAGCCATGGTCTTTGCAGTAGGCGGTATAGACCGTATGCAGCAGGTGATGGGGCATGAATCCGGGTTCAAGAGTAGGCCGCAGGCAGTTATCGACGAAGCTCTTGGTGCTGTCACCGTAGAGGGCGGCATCGAGGCGCAGGTTGATGATTCTGGCGTTTTCTGGCTCAGATAGTAGAATGCGCTCGCGCTCTGCTCTGGGCATCGCCAGTGCCCAGGAAATAACATCAGCCTTGACCGCCTCAAGTTTAAGTTTGAGGTCTGGGTCGGATTTCACCAATCGGGCTAATACTGGAATCGGATAAGCCCGTCTTGCCCATCCATCACCAGCGTTCTCAATTTGCAGGTGGTCCACGCTGGCAACCCAGAAGCGGATGTTCCAAATCTTGGAATATCCAACTGGATTAAATAATGCACGCCCATTCAACTTGCCGTTATCGACCAGCTCATAAAACGCCCTGGTGCCTCGCACATATCCGCCTGTATCCGGAACAGCAAAAATTCGCTTACCAGATAGATTTTGATGCCGCCCTTCAGGTGTGCTGATATCTGGGAAATCTCCTTCGCTGGAGCCATCGACACCAAACAAACTACTCCAGAATCGGCCTAGAGTACCCTTACCACCACCGGATTGACCGATTATATGGGGGAAACGTCCGTAGGGAGCTGTAGGATCTAAAAACATCGAGGTGAATGCCCGGATGATAGGGAGCATGTCCTCCCCGAACGATTCAATGATGAACTGGCGGAAAACGTCTGGGCATTCTTTTCCAGGCTCGTAATCATAGGGAATGGTGCTGGTAAGAAAATACTCCTTCCTGTGGGGCATCGTCTTACCCGTTCGCATGTCCACAACACAGTTTTTGAAAGCAACGAGGTGCGTGTTAGATAGAAGCTCCTCCTCTCGGTCAAGACGGCTACGGACGTACTTGAAGGCTGATTCCTTGTGACTATTGGTTTCGTAGGGTTTGACGACTTGCCAGCCAAACTCCTTAGAGTGCTTCAATTTGAAAGCTTTTTCCCCAGCGTCAGCAATTTGGGCATTGATTTTAGTATCGGGTTGGTGTTGCCAATAGCCCAGGTGTTCAAGCCACTGATAAAAAGCGGAATCAATAACGCGCCAGGAACCAGCAGATGCCCCAAACTCGCGACGATAAACCCAACCATCAAAAGTCTGGGCGGTGACGCAGTTTTCAAAGGCTAAGCCCTGGGCTTGACAAATAGGCTGGTAGCGCCACTCGGGATTGCTTTTATCGGGCTTTGAACCATCGCCGCCACCATCACCGCCCCCATTGCCCCCAGAGCCACCTCCACGATTGCCAGAGCCGGAGCTGCCATTATCGGATTGCAGGGACTTAAGCCACTGGCTGTAGGGAAGCGCCTCATCAAAAATTCGCTCAAAGGCGGTTGCACCTTCTGCCACAATCAGATCGTCAACGCCTTTGCCCTGGTCGAGATGCCACAGACAGATAAAAACTTCGGCACGCTCTTTCTTTATTAACCGTCCCAGCTGGCGTAACGCCGCCTCCACGCTCTCCTTAATAATGATGTCCGAGTCAAAAGCTAAATACACGGGGCGACCAGGAACAATAAGCGGACAGATTGAAGGATGGAGTCTTGCGCCTTTGCCTTCCTGACCCGCCCACACGCCAGAAATTGAAACAGCAATCCAACCGTGAGACAATAGGCAAGCTGCCTTCTTCGCACCCTCGGTGAAGACAATCGGCAACTCCGGGTGATTGAGTACCCACAGCCAGAAGCCTAGGTCATCGCGCTCGTGGTTGATGTCTGATTCCTGAACCGGGACGTTGAACCGTTGACTAATCTGATGCCAGAAGTCGAGGGTGAGAACCAGGTAGACAGCTGATGACTTGCCGCCCTTGGGAAAACTGAGATACTTCTGAGGCTCATCAGAGTCTGGGAATTGGATTGGAGCATCGGGCTTGAACTGACCGGACTTACCGCGCATTCCGGTTTTCGGGTCACAACTAAAAACATACCAACCCCCGGTGTGACCGTACCAATTCCAATTAAGTAGCTGGGCTAGCGCCGGAAGATGATCGATATGACGAATATTGTTTGCGGTAATTTCTGGGGCTACCCCGCTGCCCTGAATCCATTCGGCTTCCCGCTCCTGGTACGTCTTGAGGAAGGCTCCTCGTAAGAATTCAGAGTGCCGCCGCTTCTCCTCCCGCTCTGGTTCTGTTAAGATTCGGGCGATCGCTTTGGTGTCCTGGCAATTCCAGCAGTTGTACTTACTTGAAACTCGATCTATAGAGAGTTTGGGCTTGCCACAGTTGGGGCAGATATATTTTCCTTTCTTGCCTTGGGTAAGCTGGTGAGCAAAGTTGCGAATGTCAAAAGTTAATGAGGGTGTAAATGCCATGAGAGCCGCCTCCTGCGCGGTGTTAGAGTGACAACGCCCCTACCGGGTTCGCGAGAAAGGCAAAAATCATCTTGTGGCACAAGCGGCGGTTCCAATGGCACAATTGTTTAAGTAAGACGGTGCTGACGGTCAAACTGTCAAACTGTCAATTGCGATTTCTGGCTTTCACTGCTTTACCTGATTGCCAAGCGAGCGGACAAATCTACTTAAAGTCTGTTAGACTTAGGTATAAAATGCAACTCGGCTCCATTCGTGGCAGTCAGAGTAGGAAACAAGTGATTCTTGCCTTCCTGCACCACCTTTTGCTAAGCTTGGAAACCTTTGAAGGTGAGTGGTAGGGGAAATTTAAATTTGTTGAATTGTGTCCCGCTCTCAAGGCGGGATTTTTGTTGAAATCATAAGTAGTTCATGCGATCTTAAAGGATCATAAGCCAAAAGAGGCCTGCTGGTGAAACTGTTTCCAGCCGTTCTCTACAGTTTCTACATCGGCTGGCATTTCATTAATTTTAATCGTCAATTCCAACTTTCCTGGTGAAGGCATGGTTCTCTCCTAATAATGTGATCGCTCCTCACTCCTCACTCCCCCCACAAAAGCCCCAGCGCTTGCCCTTGGTTGGCTTCTCTGGCTGCGGTTGCATACTTGCACAGCCAAGCCAAGTAATTCGTCATTTTCGGTCATTCTTTTTTTTATTCTCTCTATACTTCCTTACCTCACCCTGTGCCTGAACATCCTGATAAACCCCTCTTCTGATGTATTCGGCTATCAGCGACGACTTGGGGATGCCAGTTTCTTCGGCTAACTCGGTGAGTAGTTGATTTAATTCGTCGCTGATCGAAGATGTAACTTGAGCCATGACATGGCAAATACAGTGTTTCTAAAGTATTTACCATTATCTTCGAGTATCGAGATTTTCCAAATCACCAAGTATTAATCAACCGTATTTACTTAACATTTACATGATAAATCCTTATCGTAGGGGTAGGCAAGGGCAGTGAAGCGAAAAAGGCAGCACAAACCCTGCACGGATTGACTAGGTAAAACCTCTAAAACGGTTATCCTGATTGGGTTCTAGCCAACAAAGCCGATAAGCTGCTCAAGTTGTCTCACAGCTGCTTGCATAGTCAGATTTTTGCACAACAAAACGCATACGCAATCATGCCAACCCCTTCAGCAATGAGGATTAAGCGGTGCGGTCAATTCCTTGATATCCCCATTCGCAAAGGTGAGACGGCTCGATTCCTCGGAGTCCACCGTAACACTGTGACAAAGTGGGATTATTTTGCTCGACAGCACATCGACAATTACCGGATGCACTTCGAGCAATCAGGGTCAAAAGAGCAAGCACCGTTAACCCCATATCGGTTCTGGGTTCTTACGAGACTCAAAGAGCTTTACAGGATTTATCGAGACGAATCCTTGATCGAGAAGTACGTATTGGCTCATCCCTACGATTTCAGCTATCGCACATTTTTTGAATTACGCAAACAGGAGAAACAAGCATCATGAATAAGCCTCAAGTGATGGAGAAATTTGGTTTCAAAGATAGCGAAGAGTTTGATGCTTTGTTACTGGATTTAGGTATTGACCCAGAATTGGAAACCTGAAGGGGTGACAAGCAGCTCAAAAGCTTGAGGAAAATAGCTTCTCACCCAACTTACCTTCAAAAAGATGTCAGCTTATTGACAGGTTTATTGAGAATGAATTGTCGGAAGTTCGTTCTCGATCCCGGATAATCATTGCCTGGGGGAGGGTGAGCGAGGTTTACCTCGCTCACCTAAAAGAGATTTTTCAGGCACTCGAAGAAGTGCCAGTTGAATCAAGGACAATGCGAGAAAACAATCAGACGGGAGTAAATGGAGAAACAAAAGATGATAAAAAAAGTTCAGCCTTGCCTAATTAACAAGACTGAAAAAAATGCAAATAATACCTCCATTCTATCAAACAAAGTTGTTTATCTCACCAACTGAGTACTACACAACTACTGACTCTAGAAATCCTGGTGTGGTTACTACAAGCTCATAAACAGGTGCGCCTAGAAAGACGCTTCGGCGTTATTTCCCATGCCTGTCAAGAGTGAAAGCCGTCGTCGCCGCCTACAAAGGTTTCTGTTACTGCCAATCCTAAGTATTCCCGCTCTGTGGTTTCCCCTAGTCAAGTACATCCTCAAGAAGCAGTATAGGTCACCGAGAAAATGAAAAAAAAGCACAAGAAAGAAAAAAGCTGATAGCCTCTTAGTGGTAATTGATAGAACTCAATGGCGAGATAAAAATTTATTCGTAGTGAGTCTAATTTGGGAGAAACGCTCTCTACCAGTTTCCTGGGTGCTACTCGATAAAAAAGGGAGTAGTAATTTAGCAGAACAACAAAAACTCCTGCGTCCGGTTTTACGCTTGCTCAAAGGGTATAAATTTGTAGTGTTAGGAGATAGAGAATTTCGTAGTGTCCAACTAGCTCATTGGCTAGATTCTCAAGGTGTAGCCTTTGCCCTACGCCAGAAAGCTGGCAGTTATATCCGCCAACAAGGGCAAGAGTATCAGACCGGGTCTTGCGTACTTAGTATGCTAAACTATTAGCAAGTAACCGGAAAATGCCAACAAAGCAAAGCCCGTATCTCAAAACTTTTAAAATTTCTAAAACCAAATCCACAACGTTTTAATACCTTGAGTTTGTTATTAAT
>DATNPI010000380.1:0-11820 GCA_036703325.1 Coleofasciculaceae cyanobacterium | reverse complement strand
CTAGCCCCTATTGTCTGGATGCGATCGCATAACTATTCTGGAAGTCTGTAAGATTTTAAAAAATCTTACCGCAAGGCTGAAGTTGCTTTAAGCGTCCCATTTTATGACCGAGTAGAAAAAACAGCGCCTTCTAGAGCAAAGAGAAGAGTTTTAGCAATTTTGGGCAATAGTGCCGGAATCAATGTTGAGGAAGATAGGAAGCTTTGGGAAAACTTACACGAGTCTGAGGGCGTTTGCCAGTGGAAAATCTTTCTATCTGGCAGCGCGACAAACGCGGGAGCTGCTACAAGGCTTAGAGGATGACTTTCTCTGTGCGACGTGGCTACCGATTCTCTACCATAATCCTGCTGAGGCACCTCTGGCTTGGTAAAAGTTTCGATGCGTTAATGGTGTAAAGGCATTGTTGGATAAGCTAAAAGCAGCTATTGAGGCTGAAGCTAAATTGACCCCTGAGAATAAAGCTGAGGTATTAGAGCAAGTAAGATTGCTTTTGGGGTTAACTTTACTTGACGCGACGAACCGCCTGGTAGATGTTTCGGTGTTGCGGTAAGTTAATATCTTTAGAAGAGCCTCTTACCAAGTCGGTTTATTGTAGCGGATTTAGTAGCACTCAATTATTTAGTTCAGAATTCCCCAGAGGTTCAAAGAATCATATTTAGTTGACTCATCAGTCCAAACGACCAGAACAATATTAGACTTCTTGCAAAAGTCCAAGTTTCTGCCGCTGAGTCTCTCCTTGCAAAGGGGGGAACAAAGAAAGCTGGCTTTCTCCCCCTGCCAAGGGGAGGGTTAGGCAGAGGTAGGAACTTTTCAACAGGTCTAATACCAATTGGCTTTTTCAATGTCACAGTTCACACCCCCTAACCCCCCTTATTAAGGGAGAGCCATTAGAGAATATGTGTGAAACTCAAACCCAATTGGTATCAGTAGGTGGGCATAAATAAACAAAACTCTGTAAAGAGGCTGTGAGCTAAGGGCTATCGCCTTACTTGCGTTTAATTTCCCCTACTTACTTATTGATTATTAATTGTATCAAAACTTACAAATTAATTTCAGTATCCAAATGTCAATGTTGAAAGTTGATTTTTGTAATTTTAGTTCCCTATTCGTGACGGCTTTAAATTATGAAAACATCACCCTATAAGAATAAGAGAACATCGCCACACAAAGAAATTAATACTAGTAGTATTTGTGAAATAGTTCCTGTAGAAGTTAAAAAATGGGTAGAAAGCTTACCTTTGAACCAACGGCGTTATGTTTTGTCATTATGTCATCTAATGTGTGCTTCTTCAGAAGAGGCTCAATCTGAATTTTTAAATAATTATGTTGCCGATGGCTTGGTCTCAAAAATGCTTCAAGACCGAGTTCCTCAGCAAATAATAAGAAAATATTTAAAGCGATTCTACCTTGACATAGAGCTAAATGAATTAGTTTTAAGAAACTATATTCAACAGTTTTATATACATTCAGCTCATGATTTGCGAACACAGCCCGACCTTTATTTAGAATCAGTTTTGCGGTTATTTCGTAACACCGAGGAACGAAATAATCTCTTTAATTATATTTTGGGCTTTGAGATTATTAAAATGATGTTCCAAATGAGCTGGTTACAGCATGAACGTTTATATCGACTACAAAAAAATCAAGAAAGCTTTATAAAAACTTATATAAAACCCATTCAATATACCCACAGAATAAATGGCATTATTATTCCTAAGTATGAGCATATTTTCTTTGCAAGGCGCAATTATTATCTGACGAAACCTACGATAAGGGAAAAGAAGCTGATTGAGTTAGTTATGGCTACGTTTACTACAGATACGGTAACAAACTTAGGATTTTTGATTATTCGTCATCTCAACTTTCTAGTTTTTGATTATGAATATATTTTTAACTCTGAGCCAGAAGCTTTATTTCTATAGTGTTTCTCAGTTGAATGTACTACACTTACTTCGCCAGGTAATTGGCTAATGGGTAAGAACTATCCTGCCCCATTAGCCATTACCTTCAGCCGCTGAACACTCCCAGTAGCCATCTCACGATCATGACACTGATGGCAGCCACAGCCGTTACAACCAAGAGCAACCCCCCCAACAGCAAGGCAAGAAACAACCAATCTGCCTGTTGTCTCTGCTGGGGAGGAACCTCTAGGTGCTCTTCCAGTAGCGCTAAATTTTTGGTATTGGCTTTCCATGTCACATCCGCCAAATCCCCTAGCACGGGCACAGTACCCATTAAAGTATCAAAAATAATATTCGATACCATTTGTACCAAAGCGGCTCGTGGTATACCCAGCCGTGCGGCTTCCAGCACGATATACGCTGAGATAGCGGTTCCCAAAAAATCCCCAGCCCCCGGCAACAAACCTAGTAATGGATCGAGGCCGATACGATAACGCGTTCCGGGGATACCAATGGCGTTATCAAGCACGTAGCTCAACCGACGTAGACGCCTTAGAGTAGATGTCTGGATGTGTATTGGCTGACGGGAAGGCTCGGGAGAAAGTTGGGACATCGCAGGTAAATTGACTAATTTATTCGAGCATTTCTATATTAAGTTTTTCCCTTGGGAGGGATGTTCGTCAGCCGTAGAAGATCTGTTAGCGAATTTCTGATTCTTTTGCCTTAGCGGCTATGAGGCAGCTTTCGCTCTAGCTTTTCGCATTGCCTCTCCTACAGTGACGTTGAGCTGGTCGCCTAATAAAAGAACAAGAGAAGTCATGTAGAGCCAAAGCAGTAAGACAATCACAGCACCTACGGCACCGTAGACTTTGTTGTAATTACCGAAATTCGCGACATAGAGCCGAAACAGACCTGACAATATCGCCCACGAAATCGCTGCCAAAACAGCTCCGGGCATTAACGGTGTTCCATGACTCCATCGGCTCGGTCCAAAGCGATAGATAAAAGCAGAGGATGTGGCAATGATAGCCAATGCTAAGGGCCAGGTCAAAAGCCGCCAGAGGCTCAACAAGACAGAGGCTCCGCTTTCGTGAACTACTATTTGCACAATCCAGTCACTAATAAATACCAGGAAAGAGGCAATGACCAGAAGTAAAATACTGCCAATTGTCAGACCCAGAGAAATCAACTTAGCTTTCCAAAAAGGTCGTGTTTCCTCGGGAGGAATTTCATGGATTTGATCGAGGGCATTCATTGCCGCACTGAGCGCCCCAGAAGCTGCCCAAATTGCAACTATGAAGCTAACAGAAAATAGACCGGTATTTTTTGTCAGCTGAATTCCTGTAGCAAAATCACGAATGAGGGCCATTGCTTGGTCGGGTGCTACTTCACTGATCTGATTCGCCAGGTTACGGAAGGTCGCTTGCAAAGACTCTTCGAACAATCCAATTGCTGTGAGAATTGCCAAAATTGCTGGAAACAGGGCTAACATGGCGTTGTAGGCCATCTCAGCTGACAGACCCATCAATCGACGTTGTATGGCACGGGCGAAAGTCTTCCTCAGGGTTCCCAGATTGAGGTAGCGAAAGAAACGAAAAAAACGGGCGGATAGCATAGGTTCTGATTTTGGCAGCAAGGTATGTTACGAATTAATGTGCCAAATTTACAGACAATTGACCTATATGAGTGGTCGGTAATGCAATCGCTACACAGTAGTATTTAAAGTTTTATCGGTGCAACAGATGAGGAGCAGTTGTCGATGAGCAACGATATCACGCAGTGGATAGCCCAAATTAAAACGCTAAAGCAGCAACTGGCAGATAGCATTAGCGATCGCAATGCAGCTTATGAAAGTGCAGATAACTGGCGTCAGCTATACGCCAATGAAGCGCAGCAGCGCCGGACAGAAGCGAAGCTTGCTCAACAGCAAATGGACGCCCTCAAAGCCGAAATTCGACAATTACAAGGAGAAAGTCCTCCCGTAAAGACAGATGACCCGGAAGCGGCGTCGGCAATTGAGCAGGAATTGGCAAAACTGGAAACGGTTGAGGAATTGAAGGCGAAACTGAAAGAGGTACTGGTAGAACGCGATCGCCTCATGGATGCTTTAAAAACCGAGCAAACGAATCACGCTCAAACCCGCAAAAGCTTAACCTCCGTCATTGGAGATACTATCGACCAGCTAGCAAAGGAACGGGGAAATCACCAGCCTACTCCCGAGTCTAAGGAAATTTAAAATTAACTCATTGAGTAGGCTATTTTGCAGAAAAGCCCTAATAGGTTTTCCTGCCAGCCTTTTTAATTATTAAGCTGTTAGCCCCATCACCTCGGCCACTGCTGCTATCGTCGGCTCAATTCCTGGCTTGAATTGGTTATTGCTGTGTTGGATTGCGGTATCTGGGTCTTTCAGACCATTGCCGGTAAGCACACACACCACTGTTGCCCCTGCGGGTACTTGGTCTTTTACTTTTAATAAACCCGCGACAGAGGCAGCACTAGCCGGTTCGCAGAAAATTCCTTCTTCGGATGCCAGGAGTCGATAGGCATCAAGGATTTCGGCATCGGTTACGCTAGTAAATTGACCCTGACTGGATTGTTGAACTGCGATCGCTTTTTCCCAGCTAGCTGGGTTACCAATCCGAATTGCCGTCGCCAGCGTTTCGGGATGAGGAACCATTTTGCCGGTGACTAGAGGAGATGCTCCTTCCGCCTGAAAGCCCATCATTCGAGGCAAGCGATCGCACTTCCCCTGCTGATGGTATTGACAAAATCCCATCCAATATGCTGTGATATTCCCCGCGTTACCTACCGGGATACACAGCCAATCGGGCGCATTCCCCAAGGTATCTACCACCTCAAACGCCCCCGTCTTCTGTCCTTCTAACCGATAAGGATTAACCGAGTTGACCAGGGTGACAGGATAGCTTGACGCCATCTCCCGGACAATACCTAACGCCTGGTCAAAGTTTCCTTTGATCGCCAGCACCTCTGCCCCGTAAAGCAACGCCTGTGCCAGCTTCCCCAAAGCCACATAACCATCAGGGATGAGCACAAAGGCTCGCATCCCGCCGCGACGGGCATAGGCGGCGGCGGCGGCCGATGTGTTACCAGTACTGGCACAAATCACGGCTTTAGCCCCTGCTTCCTTAGCTTTAGAAATCGCCATCGTCATCCCCCGGTCTTTAAAACTACCGGTAGGATTGAGACCATCGTATTTCGCCAGTACCTTCACCCCTCTGCCGATCAATTGAGCGATCGCAGGGATAGGTATTAGGGGAGTATTCCCCTCCAGCAGTGTAACTACGGGAGTGGAATCAGTTACCGGCAAATAAGGACGGTAAGCCTCAATTAGACCCGGCCAGTTGAGAGGCCTGGAGGCAGCGTCACCAAAGGCAGGGCTATGGGCAGCAGACAGACTTGAAGCCACAATTTGATTATTGGTTATTGGTTATTGGTTGCTGGTTGTTGGTTAACAGCTTGCAGGTTAACAGGTTAGTAGGTAAACAGGTTATAACTTTCAACCTTTAACTTTCAACCTTCTAACCTTCAACCTTCAATTTTCTGACAACTAACAATAGTCAACCATCAGTTTAGCGTGAGCCGTTGGGTGTCACAGATTTTTGAGGACTGTCGATCCGACGCTTGATCAGTTTTGGTCGTTCTGCAGGTGGCTCAAAATCTGGTGCCATCCAAGCGGGTTGAGTTTGGTCGTAGACCATTTGTAACGCCGCTGCCGCGATCGCATGGGGGTCATATTCCTCACTCAAATCTCGCACCACTGGCAGGAAGGACGCCATCCGCTCACCCGATAGTGCTTCACGCAACTGGTCTTGCAGTTTTTCCAGGCGGCGGGCTTCAATTTGGGAGCGCGTCGGAATCCGAGTAACTTCTAGCGTTTGCCGCACTTTCCGCTCAATCAGGTTCAGCTTACGTCGATCAAACGATTGAACTATGGAAATTGCCGTCCCTGTCTTCCCAGCACGACCTGTCCGACCAATGCGGTGAATATAACTTTCCACCTGATCTGGCAAGTCGTAATTAATCACATGAGTTAGGTGATCGACATCCAGACCGCGTGCCGCAATATCTGTCGCGACAACCCAACGCACCTGACCGCCCTTGAATCGAGCCAATAAGCGCTCGCGTTGGGATTGGCTAAGATCGCCGTGGTACTCATCGACACTGTGACCGGCCGATTGTAATTGGCTTGTCAGTTCAGCAGCGGCTTTCCGCGTCCGCACAAAAATTAAGGCGGCTTCTGGGTCTTCCAGTTCCATAATGGGCTGGAGAGCCTTTGCCTTCGTCCAGCCACGGGGCACCATATACACACGTTGTTCAATCCGTGATGGTGTCGCTTTGGGTTGCTCAACGGTTACTGTGACAGGCGATTTGAGGAATTTATTGATTAAATCCCGAATCGGTCGTGGCATTGTGGCAGAGAAGCAAGCGGTTTGACGCTCGGCTGGTGCCTGTTGGAGGATTTTCTTGACATCATCGATAAAGCCCATGCTCAACATTTCATCGGCTTCATCGAGTACCACCCAGCTGATCTGATCCAGCTTGAGGTCACCCCGATCAAGTAAATCGATTATCCGTCCAGGTGTACCTACGACAACTTGGACACCGCGTCTTAGCTCGCGAATTTGCCGCTCCATCGATTGACCACCGCAGACTGTCAGAATGCTCAATCGTCGGCTGACGCTGAAGTCACGAATTGCCTCAGCTACTTGAGAGGCCAATTCCCGCGTCGGTGTAAGAATCAAGGCTTGTACTGCTCGACTTTCGATGTCGATTCGCTCCAACATCGGCAGCGAAAATGCAGCTGTTTTGCCGGTACCCGTTTGAGATTGACCAACGACATCGCGCCCAGCAAGCAGTTCAGGAATTGCTTGGACTTGAATCGTCGTGGGCGTCGTGAAGCCTAGTTTTTCCAGTTGCTGGATGCCAGCTTCAGACAGGCCCAGGCTTTGAAATGATTGGGTCATGATTTGTTGTTCGTTGTAAGTTTTCAGTTTTTAGGGTTCAGTTGTCAGTTGCCAGTTGTCAGTTGTCCGTGATCGTTGATAAGGCTCAACAGACGAAGGACAACAAACAATTGGAAATAATCAACAGGCAACTGACAGTGGACTTGCGACTACAGATCCATACAGGTCGTAGATATCGGCATCGGTAATTTCTACTTTGACGATTGTCCCTAAGGGAGCCTCGCCTTGGACGTAGACCAAGCCATCTACTTCAGGGGCAAATCGGGCAGATCGACCAAGTAATTCACCTGTAGAGGGGTGTTCCTGCTCAATCAAAACGTCAACGGCTTTGCCCACAGAATCTTGATTTTTTTTCAATGAGATGGCCTGTTGAACTTCCATCAGGGCATCCCGACGGGCATCCATCACGTCTTGAGGTAGCTGATTTGGCAAGCTGTATGCTGGTGTTCCCTCTTCCGGAGAAAAGGTGAAGACGCCTGCATGGTCAAATTCATGACGCTGGACAAATTGCAGCAAGTGTTCAAAGTGTTCATCCGTCTCGCCAGGAAATCCGACGATGAAGGTTGTCCGAAGCACTGCATCTGGTAGCGCCGTTTTGATGCGCTCGATAATTGCGTCATTTACTTGTCCCTGCCAGGGGCGGTTCATGGCGCGCAGGATTTCTGGATGGGAGTGCTGTAGGGGTAAATCCAAGTAAGGAAGAACATTGGGTGTTTCCTGAATCGCTTGAATTACAGAGGGTGTCAGACCAGTTGGATAGGCATAGTGCATCCGAATCCAGGGTATGTCTACTTCGCCTAGTGCCCGTAGAAGTGGCCCTAGCTTCGGTTCACCGTAGATATCTAAACCATAGTTAGTGGTGATTTGGGAAATCAAAATCAATTCCTGGACGCCTTCGGACGCCAGTTGTTCGGCTTCCGCGACGATGGATTCGATTGTTCGCGATCGCTGCTTCCCCCTGAGATGGGGAATGATGCAGAATGCACAGCGGTAGTCACACCCTTCAGCTACACGGAGGTAAGCAACGCCTTCGGAGGTTGTCCGGTATCGCGGTGTTGTCTCCTCAGCTATGTAGGTCGGTTCAGCTGAAACCTGCTTGACGCGCTCACCCGTTTCTACCCGTTTAAGCACCTCAACGATTTTGTTATAATCGCCAGTCCCCACCACCGCTACTGCCTCTGGCAACTCTTCCAAGAGTTCCTGCTGGAAGTGCTGCGCCATACAGCCAGCGATGACAATTTTTTTATCAGCTTCTGCTAGTTCTACCAGCGTGCGGACAGATTCGGCACGAGCCGCTTCAATGAAACTACAGGTATTTACTATAACGTAATCAGCTAGTTCTTCATTCGTATCTACATTATAGCCGGCTTGCACCAGTAAGCCCAGCATATGCTCAGTATCAATTCGGTTTTTTTCGCAGCCCAAGTGGGAGATAGCAATTGTTGGCTTGTTGCCCATGCTGTTGTCAATTTATGGATCAATAGAGTGGGGGAGCGCTCTCTTCTCTAGAGGGAGCATTTTACATCATTAAGCTTTTGGGTCCACCCACACTCCACCAGTCCGGATGTTCCTTATCCTTTCATAAACCCCGTTCCTTATTGTAGATAAAATTTTATTGAGATATCCAACATGAGTAGAGCTATTTATGCCACCTTCCCCTGACTCCTTACAGGAGTCCATCTACAGGTAGGGTAGAAAGTAGCCGGTGTTTTCAGGTAAATAAGTGAACTTACATCAAATTTTCAAGACACCGAATCCAATCATTGGCGTTGTTCATCTACTGCCACTCCCCACATCTCCCCGTTGGGGAGGGAGCTTGAAAGCGGTCATCGACCGGGCAGAGCAGGAGGTGACAGCATTGGCTTCTGGGGGGGTCGATGGCGTAATCGTAGAGAATTTTTTTGACGCTCCGTTTACAAAGAATCAGGTCGATCCTGCGGTTGTCAGCGCGATGACGCTGATTGTCCAGCGGTTGATGAATCTGGTGACGCTGCCAGTAGGGATCAATGTTTTACGTAATGACGCCCAAAGTGCTCTAGCGATCGCCACCTGCGTCCGCGCCCAGTTTATTCGTGTCAACGTCCTTACCGGAGTTATGGCAACTGACCAAGGGTTGATTGAGGGACAAGCGCATCAGCTGCTCCGCTACCGACGGGAACTCGGCAGCGATGTCAAAATTTTGGCAGACGTTTTGGTGAAGCATGCGCGACCATTGGGTTCCCCCAATCTCACCACAGCAGTCCAGGAAACCATTGAACGTGGCTTGGCCGATGGCGTTATTCTCTCAGGTTGGGCAACGGGTAGCCCTCCCACTCTGGAAGATTTAGAGCTTGCCTCGGCGGCCGCCAACGGGACACCAGTCTTTATCGGCAGCGGTGCCAGTTGGGAAAACATTTCCACCCTAATGCAGGCAGCAGATGGCGTAATTGTCTCCAGTTCCCTCAAGCGGCGTGGGCGAATTGAGCAACCCATTGACCCAATTCGCGTCAGTCAGTTTGTAGAAGCGGCACGACGGAGCGTTTCTCCCGAAGCTGAACTGAACCCAATGTCTTCTGTAAAGCTACATTCGTAAGTAGATTAAGGGATTAACAACTGACAACTGACAACTGACAACTAACAACTGACAACTAACAACTAACAATTGATTATGAGTCGCCGACGTTCTGCCCCCTGGATTCATCGCTGGTCTCGTCAGCTGATAGGCGCGATCGCTACCGTAGGAGCCCTATTAACCGGTTATCTAACTGTCGTTAAACTCACCGGTGGCACGGCAGCTTGTGCCGCCAGTGCAGGTGCTACGGGAGCTTCCAACTGTGATGCCGTTCTTTCCAGCCCCTATGCCACTGTTTTTGGTCTACCTTTGGCCTTGTTTGGCTGCCTCGCCTACATCAGCATGGCAACCTTTGCCCTATTGCCCCTAACCGTTAACCCAGCACAACAAAAACAACTCCGCTCAAAATTAGAGGATTGGACTTGGCTGCTGCTGTTTTGCGGTGCAGCAGCGATGACGATTTTCAGTGGCTACCTGATGTATGTCCTGGCTTTTAAACTCAAAGCTGTCTGTCTGTACTGTATCGGCTCTGCTTTATTCTCCCTAAGCTTATTAACACTGACTTTGATTGGTCGCAGTTGGGAGGATGCTGGTCAATTATTCTTCATTGGCATAGTTGTGGGGATGGTGACACTGATTGGCAGCTTGGGCGTCTACGCCAACGTGGATGGTCCTGTGACAACGCCCGGAGGAACTCGTACTCCGATTCCCCTTGCCTCTGGTTCGCCACAACCTGGAGTCGGTTGGTCAGTTACAACTACGTCTGGTGAAGCGGAAATTGCTCTAGCGCGTCATCTCAAACAAGTAGGTGCTAAGTCATACATGGCCTACTGGTGCCCTCACTGTTACGAGCAAAAACAGTTGTTTGGGAAAGAAGCAGTCAGTGAACTTGATGCCGTTGAGTGTGCTGGTGATGCCAAAAAAGGTCAGCCACAAGTTTGTAAAGATGCTGGAGTGCAAGCGTTCCCCAGCTGGAAAATTAATGGTCAATTGACGTCTGGCATCAAAACCCTCGAAGAACTCGCTGACTTAACTGGCTATCAAGGTTCACGCAACTTTAAGTACACTTTTCCAGGGGTTACGTCCCGCCCTTAAAGTCTGATACCCGATTGACTCTCCCACGGCTAAAGCTGGAGTATTTGCCCATCTCAGCTGTTGTACATCTAAATTGCATATTTAACTAATCTGTTTTAGGTAAAGGGAGAAAGCTAAAAGGAACAAGGGAAAAATATGACAGCCCTTACCCTTTTACCTTTTCCCAGTAGGTTCATGTTGCAAATCCAATGTGTGATAGCTTATGACTTGCTCCATAAGGAGCAAGTTTTTTTGGCATCCTCCGGACTATAAAGTCGGATTCCTAAAATCTTTGTTACTCAGATGGTGTAGGTGTTCTAAATTTTTGAGAAAGATGTAACTAATGGCATAGCTTTCGTTGAGAGGTTAGGGAGACGAGAACACAAACCCTGGAGCCGCTATGGCTACCAATTCTTCCAGTTAAGCTAGAACAGAGTAAAGATTCAGCTCCAATGAATAGTTATGCGTAACCCTATCAACTGGCGACTTAATTTTAAGCACCTCTTTGATGGGGGGTTTATACCCGGAACGGCTTTGCTTACCCTACTTTCTCTAGCTGGCTACTTGGGAGAATTCAACAGATATTTAGAACTAACTTCTCATTTCAAGCTGCAATATCTACTGGTTAGCTTTTGTCCATTCTTTTTCTTTTTGATCGGAGGACAAAAGTTTGGGTTGATGCTTAGTCTATTTTGCCTGGTGGCTAACCTATTGGAAATTGTTCCTTGGTATCTACCTCAGGTCTCTATCGTTGCCAGTGAGATAGAGGGACAAAAACTGCGAGTTTTGCAATCCAATGTTGATAAATACCATCATCAATATCCTAAGGTTATCTCTTTGGTTAGAGAAGAACAGCCTGATCTTGCAGTATTCCTAGAGGTCCCGTACAGGTTTTGGCATTTTACCTACATGGCCAACTTTTCGTCCGCTGTTATACATTCCCATAGACCATTGTTTTGTCAGGCGAAATATTAAGGTCTTGAATAGTCGCATAGGTCGCGAGGTTGGTTCGGATCATTTGCCTTTAATTACGGATTTGTTGATTCCTAGCAAAACTGGCTTGAAGATGAATTCCTCTTTACCTGTTCGGAAAATAGGAGTATAGATAATAAGTGATAGATAGCTTCTTCTTAATTACTAATTACTAATCTTTATTTGTAGCAATAGTTTACGATATTTTTAAGCTGTTTTCTCATGAGAATGCTGAATGGGAATTTTAATGCTGAACTCGGTGCCTTGCCCTAGCACAGAAAAGCAGTCCAACTCTCCACTATGTTTTTCAACAACGATTTGGTAGCTAATCGACAAC
>DATNPI010000358.1:0-4224 GCA_036703325.1 Coleofasciculaceae cyanobacterium | reverse complement strand
ATAATACCCGACGCCCTCGACTCACAGCATCGTTAACAATCCGGCTCCCGATGCAGGTTTTTCCGGCTCCCGTTGGTGCAACCAGTAGCACCGAACGGATACCAGAACGTATTAGTCGATAAGTCCGAGAAATTGCTTGCTTCTGATAATCCCTCAACTCAAAGTTCGGTCTGGTGCTGAGAGTGAAAGCTTCCGGTTTGAGTAAAACAATTTCTGTCATGATGTAATCGGAAAAATTTTAGTAGATGCCCCTGCTGTAACAGGGGCTTTCTGTAGAGCACGAAAAAAGTTAGAGGCTCGCCGAGTCTTCTTGTGAGGACAGTTAATCACGTCATCCACCCCCAACGAGCCATGCCAGCAGTTCCGATTGAAAACCAAAGGGCTTGAGGGCGATCGCCTCTTTAACCACCTCAGCCCGAAAGCCCTCAATCACGCTGGCGAAATCTTCAACCGTCTCACACCACGGCAGCGCTTCTACCAACGTCTCCAGGTCTCTACCACTAGCCACTTGATGGTAGGCAGCACCTTGAGTAGGCAGCACCGGAGAATTATATATATTACCCGTACTGCCTACCTCTATATCACTATTAAGTGAGAAAACAACCGGCTCAACCCCCATATCACTATCATTGGTGGCAGGTGGGGAAGCTTCTGGAAAACTGAGGCTATTGAGTGCTCTAAGAGCGGCATTCTTGACTTTTGTGGCGGCTTTATCTCGTGCATACCAGACCTCAATAATCTGTTGCCTCAGCTTTTGCACTGTCTCCAACCCGTCACCTATAACCTGTAAAATCACGGCTACCTGAGCGAGTGCCAAACCACTCATTCGTGCAAGCAGAGAGCCGATTTTCAACTCGGGTAGCGTTGCTTTTTCTTCCAATTGCTCCAACCACTGGGTCAAGAGCTGTCGTCGGGGTTGGGTTTCTTGAAAGACTATCGCCTCTTCAACCATCGATAACGAATAGTCCTCAACCACACAAGTAAAATCTTCAACCGTCTCACAATACGGCAGCGCCTCTACCAACTGCTCTAGCGGTGACATGGAGACTTTATTTTGGTAGGCAGCACTTGGAGTAGGCAGCACCGGAATAGTATTTATATTACCCGTGCTGCCTACCTCTACATCACTATCAAGTGATTTAGAGGCAGACACAACCCCCGTTTCACTACTATTGGTGGCAGGTGGGTCAGCAAAGAGGCAGGGGGCATGGGAGAGGGGAGTAGGGGAGAAGGGAGCAGGGAACAGGGATTGTCCCCCTGCGCCCTGCGCCCTGCCCCCCTGCGTTTTCTGGTCAGCTTCAGGTGAACCTCCTCGCTGGAGTGCGAAAGAGGCTGCCAGTTTAGCTTTTTGCTCCTCGATATCTCGTAAATACCATGCCTCAATAATCGATTGCCGGAGCGAGGAGATTTCAACAGATTGATAGAAGCGTTGTTGTTGACCCTTAGCCCCTCGCTTAATGGGACTGGCAAACGCTAAACCCAGAGTCTGCCTCAAAAACTTTTGTGCGATCGCAATGCGACTATCATCCTCTTTAATCGAAACCCCCAACACGCTCTTAATCTCTTTTGCATACTGGTGAGCCTTAATACTTAAATCAATAAGTATCGGCGAATCGTTAGTCCACTCAGTATCAGGTTGCAGGAGCCTGTTGATACCTAAAGCTTCCAGGGCTTTAATTTTGCCACCAATCAACGAGCGGTTAGCGTCAGGCAGAAAAATATGGCCTTGCCCCGATTCAAGTTGTTTTTCTATAACCTGTTTGTCACGAGAGGGCAAAAACTCACGGCCTTTTGTGAAGTAATAGTGCAGCTGCGCTTTATAGTATTCCCCTTTGTCATCCAGCTCAACCAACTTACTGCTGACCAGTTCCTCACAGTAGCGCCGTGAAAGCTCACCCTTACGAAGGGAAGCGTTTTCCTGAACAGTCCTGCATGACTTTTTAGCCAGAGTCTTATATTGTTTGTCATCCGGATTGGGAGAAGTAGAAATCGCTACACAATGGGCAAGATATATTTTGTCTCTCGACTCGGTTAGCTCATCTTTAATTTGCTTAGTGCCTTGAGCATCTTCGTCATCGTTCAAGACGGCCAGATAATCTCCCCCATGAACTGAATGCCCCTCGGCCATCAACGCCCGGATAATTTCATGCCGATAACGAATCATACCGAAATTGATGCGGGCGGCCATCAGCACCCAAGTGCGAGTGGCTTGAGGCTGGAAGGAACAAGCTTGAGAAAAATCAACCGGAATTTCGCTTTCAGCCAGTAACTTAATGTGAGCATTAAACTGAGTTTTTTGGCTACCCATCAGGCTACGAGGGGAAGTAGACCCATTACCAATAGAACCTATCCCGTAGCTTGCCGCCCAAACATGGCGAGGCACTGATTCTCTAACCCTCGACAGACGCTGCAACACTGAGGGGACTGGAATAACACCTTGAGCAATATCCCAGACGGAGGTGATGTGTCCAGTGATATCAATGCTGACCCCTGTCTCAATGGAGGGGGACGCGAGGATAATATCGTAAAGCGGTAACACCTCATTGAGATTGTCAATGCAGCCGAACGCTGGGTGATTGGGTTCGGCGATGGATTCGGCATCAATTCGCAGGATTCGCTTGTCGGGGAAGAGTTGGGACAGGTAAGCTTCTAAATTCAGGGTTCCCCATTTGGACTTGGCTTTCTGCCCATCGACAAAAATGAACGGACGCCCACCCATCCGGATATGGCTCGTCAATGCCCCTAAAATCTCGTTGCACGTTTCCCAGACTGTAATATCCCACGGAGTAGGATTGCCCTCTTTAATGGCTATCCAAGGCTCAATTGGGAAGGAAGCCAGCGACCTGACGTAGTTAATACTCAAGTCTGACAGGTCAGCATCACTCAAGTAAACTTTCCCCTGCTCCGACTCCAAAATATTTTGAATGAGTTCTTGGAAGGTACGCAAAACTTCTACTCGATGTTTTGAGACTTCAGTACGAGCGTTTAACAAATGCCAGATAGACTGCTCACACTCGTCAAGGATGACAATGCAGTTATGCCAGTCATCCGGGTTGAACCGAGCTTTAGAGGAGGGCCGCAGCGAGTCGAAGCAAAGCCCAAAGCCGAAAACCCCCTTGGTATTAGAATTCTTCAACTCACTAACGTAATCAATGCCAAAGCGAGAACAGAGGGCTTGCCCTAACTGTTGGCGATGGGTAATGACCAAGACTTTCTGACCCATGCTTTGAGCTTTAGCACAGACCTTGACCAACCACTCGGTTTTGCCACTACCCTTGGGAGCCTTGAGGCAAATCAGCTTAGCAGACGAGGGCGGGGCAAAATCTCCAATGTAAAGAGTGCTGCTATCTAACCGGAGAGCGGGTTTATAAGAAAGCTCATAAAGCCGGTCAGCTTGCCAGTCCTCAAAGCTTAAAGCTTTCGAGTAGCGCTCAACAAAGTGATCGGCTCCTTTGGCGACGATTAAATCATCACAGCCTTTAATCCAGGGTGACCAGTCGATAATGAAAGCTCGACAGCCCTTATCAATCAGGAGCCTTGCTGTCGAGTAGAGCGCTTTTCTTGTAGTCAAGCGGGTTTTTGGTTTTTCATCCTGGTCAAAGGCAAAGTAAAACTGTCTGCCGTCACAGGCGAAAACTTCTAACTGAGGTAGTAGAGAGGGCTGACCATTGTTTTTGCGGTATCCTCCCCAGATTCCCGGTAAGCCAATCGCGGCAAATCCTTGAGATAATAGAGCTGCTGCTTTCTTGACTCCTTCAGTCAGGGTAACTGCTACCTGAGGATTGGCGATAACCCAAGCCCAAAAGCCCAGTGCAACTCCATTTGCATCGACAACAACGTCATCCGGCATGGGTACGCTGTAACGTTCGCTTACTTTGTGCCAGATGTTGAGAGGAACCCTTAAAGCGAATAGTGTGGCGACGGCTTTTAAGGGATGCTCGTACTTCTGATACTTACCTTTGGTGGGGTCGAGTCTGGGTTGGTCGGGCTTGAAGCATCCCCAGAGTTCATCTAATCCTGTAATGGGGTCAATGCCCGATGACCACCACCCCCCTTCTTCGATGTGGACATATTTCTTAAGAATCCAGCTAGGGAGTCGTCCTGTGTTGAGGCGCTTAATTTGGTCACTGTAGAATAGCTGTTCGTATGGCTCAGTTCCACTGAGGGAAACTAGGTTAAGCGCTGTTAGTCCTGAGTCGATAGCGCTGGCTTCCCATTCAAGTC
>DATNPI010000356.1:0-1855 GCA_036703325.1 Coleofasciculaceae cyanobacterium | reverse complement strand
CCCTCACGCGGTCTTGCTCCGTCAGGCTTTCGCCCATTGCGGAAAATTCCCCACTGCTGCCTCCCGTAGGAGTCTGGGCCGTGTCTCAGTCCCAGTGTGGCTGGTCATCCTCTCAGACCAGCTACTGATCGTCGCCTTGGTAGGCTTTTACCCTACCAACTAGCTAATCAGACGCGAGCTCATCTAGAGGCGATAAATCTTTCACAGTAAGGCACATCCGGTATTAGCCACCGTTTCCAGTGGTTGTCCCAGACCTCTAGGTAGATTCTCACGCGTTACTCACCCGTCCGCCACTCAAGTATTTCTACTTGCGTTCGACTTGCATGTGTTAAGCAGACCGCCAGCGTTCATCCTGAGCCAGGATCAAACTCTCCATTTTAGAAGATATGAGCTTGTGGCTCCGAAAACTTTAATGTTCCGGAATCCTCTATTTTTTTCTTGGGGTTACCCCCAAAACTAACGTTCTTTGACGAGGATTGGATGCTTTAAATGACTTTCAAACTATTGGATTTTCTGAGGTTCGGTGTGTCAGAGGTACTTCCTTGACACTTTTCCTAGTCTAACAGCATTTTTCTGGCTTCGCAATAGGAAGAGCCAAATTTAAAGCTACGGAACTCATGCTTTCTTGTTCTGCCTGCTTTTCAGCTGTTCCTTCCCCCGCCAATAGCTTAAAAAGCTTGCTTTGTGCTTTTTGGCTTTCAAACTATATCTTTGTCTAGGTTCGGTATGTCGCCGATGGCTTCCTTTGACACTCTTCTACTTTAACAGGACAGCACTTACTTGACAGGGAGTATAACCGAACCGTTAATCAGGGATGGCACTACTTCGGGTGTTGGGCTGCTGCCTTATACTCAATCAAATTCTGCCGTCGCCCTAGCAATCTTCCTAAGTGAAACTGAGTTTGTCCCTGTATCTGGGGAAATTTGCCCAGAACACAAGACAGGGCATAAATCCAGGCATCTTTCGATTTGAGTTTTTGCTGCTGCATATAGTAACGATAGATGCGGTTAGTCATAAGTGGGTAGGCACCCAAGAGCAATAGGCTCAATCCCTTTGTAGACCATGCCATTCCTAATGCCAGTAGCGGTACAATCAACCCCCACAGCCAAATGCTCCGGCTTTCCTTTACCCAATGGCGTTCTGGTTCCCGTCCATGTAACCAGGCTCCCTCCGCGTAAGCATGACCGGCTCTTTGAGCACGCTTCCACCACTGACCAAAACGTGTCATCTGTGCATCATGCCGGGTCATCTCAGCATCGAGACGCAGGATCTTCCAGCCCGCTTGGCGCAGACGCACACATAGTTCTGGCTCTTCTCCTGCAATTAGAGTAGGGTTGAACCCCCCGACTTGCTGGAAAGCTGCTACGCGCATCATTGAATCACCACCACACGCCTTCGTCTCGCCGACTGGTGTATCCCACTCGATGTCGCACAATAGGTTGTAAATAGTCGCTTCAGGGAATCGCTCTCTCCTGCGACCACATACTACTGCCACGTCAGGGTGGGCGTCGAGTTGTGCTAAAGCATAATCGAGCCATCCCTCAACTACCTCGCAGTCGCCATCAACAAATTGAACAAATTCAATCTCTATATTGGCTTCCAGCAAACGGGCAAACCCTGCATTCCTAGCGCGAGCGGCTGTAAAGGGTGTAGATAGGTCAATTTCGACTATCTCCACTCCAAGCGAACGCGCCAACTCAATGCTGCCATCTGTCGATCCAGAATCGACATAGACAACCTGTGCTACCTTCCCCACCACTGAAAGTAAGCACTGGTGTAGGCGCTGACCTTCATTTCGTCCAATCGCAACCAATCCAATTCGCTTCAAAGACATAGATAACTAACAGGTATAAGG
>DATNPI010000345.1:0-1765 GCA_036703325.1 Coleofasciculaceae cyanobacterium | reverse complement strand
TGATGCAATAGAACTCATCCCCGAACTTCGTCCCGTTGAACCTGATGGTTCCGCTGACGCTCTTCCTCTGGAGGAGGCGGCGCTAACGCTATCACCCTCTGACCTCCTCGCTAAAGTTCCGGTTACCCCCTCATCTTCTTCCCAAACCCCAAACCCCAATCCCAAAGCCCGTGTGTTGATAGTAGACGACAATCCTGATGTACGAGACTATGTCTCGCAAATTTTACAACGGGAGAATTATCAAGTTTGGACGGCTCGAAACGGAGATGAAGGGTTCCGTGTTGCCGAGGAGTGGCGACCAAATCTGATTGTGACGGATTTAATGATGCCTGTGGTATCCGGTCTGGATATGATTCGGATGATTCGTGCCTCAGTAGAGTTGAAAGGGACACCGATTATTCTGCTAACGCCTAAAGCTGATGAAGCGGCTCGGATTGAGGTAACCGCAAACGGAGCGGATGCGTATCTCTCCAAGCCCTTCTATGACAGAGAATTGTTGGCACAAGTAAGGAATCTGCTGGCGCTTAAGGTAAATGAGCAACGAGTCGCGGCCTTGAATACTTACTTGACAGAGTCGGTATTGAAGCGCTTTTTGCCACCAGCAACGGTGCAGAAGGCGCTAAGGGGTGAACTAGAACTGGATTTGAGTCCAGAACCCCGGCTGATCACGATTTTATCTAGTGATATCGTCGGCTTTAATCAGCTAGCCAATATGTTGCGATCGCGTAGAGTGGCACAGTTGCTCAATGAGTACCTCGAAGCAATGATCCATGCTGTGTTTGATAACGGCGGCACTCTTGATAAGTTCATGGGAGACTCAACTTTAGCGTTTTTCGGAGCTCCCGAGGAACTAACACCGAATGAGCAAGCACAACGGGCACTCGCAGCAGCGCGGCAAATGCTTCGCTCTTTAGAGGAGCTGAACCAGCGCTGGCAAGAGCAAGGCATTGTTGGGGAAAACGGTATACGCCCCGTGCGATTCCGGTGTGGTATTCATCAGGGAGCTGCTGTTGTGGGTATGTTCGGAAGCAAAGAACGATCAGACTACACAGCAATTGGTCCTTCTGTTAACGTTGCTTCAGGCTTGCAAGAAGCGGCAGAACCCAATTCTATTCTTGTCTCAGCCACTGTAGCAGACTACCTAGACGACAATGTGGTTACTAAGGATCGTCTCCTCCAGTGCAAAGGCGTTGATGAGACTGTTGGCATCTTTCGCGTCAAACCGGAGTGGCTCGATCGCAGGTAAAACTCGATCCCAGCTACAAGCTGTCTCTACGCTAATTGCCGATTTGTTACTTATTTATACCATTTCACTGTTAATCCGCTACACATAGACTTCCTCACTCTCATCTCCGGCTAACCCCCCTTATCAAGCAACCTATTCTGGAATTAAAGTTAAGGTCGCTTGTAGCTGGCAACCCGAACAACCAGTTCCCCCTGACGCGGGTTTCGGCTAAATACAAACGCGCCTTCCTCCTTTTCGCCACTAGCGAGAAAGTCAATTAGCTGTTCGCCGGATTCCTCAACATCCCCGTTGATACGGAGTTCAGCAATTACCTGGACTGACTCAGCTGTCTCGCCGCCAGTATTTTTCACTGAAAAAGGAACATAGTATTGCCCTGGTGCTTCGCGAACTTCACTTGAGCTGCTAATAGACAGTACTGGTGGTTGATTCTTCTGAGTCAGCCATTTGTAAATTACCAGTCCAACAATGGCAGCCAAGATTAATAAAGCAATACTAAAGGTTGTCCACTCAGCGGGCGAT
>DATNPI010000663.1:0-7824 GCA_036703325.1 Coleofasciculaceae cyanobacterium | reverse complement strand
CGTGCATTGTAGGCAGGGTAATGGATGTAGAGTTACAAATTCTGAAACATTTGGCAAGAGATGCACAGCCAACGGTATCCTTCATCGATAAATATTGTGTGGGGTACAAAGACTTATTTCCCGAAGTGAGAAGTTATGAATATTTTAAATATTTGCACCTAGGAATAATCTCGGGACCCTAATCCTTATTTATTGCTCGGTTTTCACAATTTAATTCATCTCATGAATCAATTTCAACCTTTTTTTCCTGATGGATAATCTGGCTTCTTATTACTTCGTATTTCGGAGAGTGACAGAAGAGGGATAAGTGCCAAACATTTAACCAAATGGTATTAGCTATTAGCAAGGGAATTAATTCCCTTACGGGTGTTCTTTTTTCTGATAAAGCAAGCAAAAGCTACTGCTTCGGCGTAAACAGCAACAGCCCTGCCACAAGTGCAACACTGGCTGCCCCATAAAATACCCCTTCCAAGCCAGCGACTCCAAGCACTGGCCCTAGCAAAACTGGCGAGAGAAACTGCCCCAGGAAGCCCACTCCGGTTCCGGCGGCTAACACACTAGATCGCAAGTTGGAAGGAGCGACATTGGCGAGGGCGCTATAGAGACTAGGAAGGACGATACCGAAACCCACACCGAAGAGAATTGCACTCAGCACAATCCAGCTGAGTTGGTGTTGTAGCGGAATTACCGCCAACGTTACAGCCATAATGCCAAAACCTAAGGCTGTTGCTGGCGCTGCCCCTAAGCGCTTGGCTAACCAACTTGCTCCAAAAGCGGACACGAACCCAGCTCCGATCGCGCGTGCTGCCAGAACAGCCCCATTGAGGATAGGCCCTGCTCCAATTGTTTCTTTGAGATATAGGGGGGCGTAAATCACAACGGCGTACATCGCCACTGACGTTAAACCCAGAGCGATTAGCAACTTTAAGGATTGGGGATGCCCCAAAACTTTGCTCAACTTGTCGCTAGAGTTAATTGCCTCTGGTTTTGTTGGTGCTGATGGCTTTTCCCTCAGAGTTAAGGCACACAAAACAGCTAGCGGTAGTCCTAGCCCGTAAAGGTAGAAGGCATATTGCCAATGGGTGGAACCAACCCAACCTCCCAGGAGTGGATCGATAATGCCAGTGATTGTCAAGGTACTTGTAGCAATTCCTAGGGCTTGCGATCGCTTCTCGCCTTCATACATATTTCCCAGCAAACCCAAACTCGCCGCTGCGATCCCGCCACTGGCTGCACCAAGCAACCCCCTCGTCACCAACAACGGCCAGAAACTTTGCATAAAGGCTCCTGCTACACCGAACACGGCATACAGAATCAGTGAGGGAACCAGTACCCGTAACCGACCAAATCGATCTGCCAAAATTCCCAAAGGAGGGCTGAATAAGGCAATGGTTAAGCAATGCATACTTACCAAACTACCAGCTAGGGCTGGATCGATCTGGAGTTGCTGCACTATATCTGGCAGGAGTGGAGCAACGACTCCCCCTGCCATCGTGGTGAGGCAGCCAGCTGCTAGCAGTACGAATAGCCTAAAATTAAGCATCATCAATGGGATACCTTAAGCCTTTGGTAACAATACCGCAAACACAGAGATTTAGAAAATTAGACGGCTAGTGATGCTATTTTGGTTCGTACACTAACAAATTGATAGAAAGGATGAAGTTTGAAGGATGAAGGATGAAAAAAGACATGGTACAAACCTTGCACTCTAAGTGGGCGAAATTTTCTTTCGGAGAAGGTTCTTTCTCCCGCCCCAGACTAAGTCTCGTAAGCGGTACGTGGGTAGCAAGAGTCTGTACTTCATCCTTCACACTTCATCCTTCAGCCTTTAATTGATTGACTTAAGCCCCGTGGAAAGCTAAATATTGTCAGATGAACAGGCAAGAGAGGCAGGGTTAATGGAACTGGCGACGACCTTAACAAGCCAGACAGTTCACAATGCTGTCAGGGAAGTAGGCATCAACCCCAATTATTGGTATCCGGTTGGTTGGGCAAGCCAGCTCAAGGCTGGGGAGGTTCTGCCTGTAGTAATTTGGCAGCAGGCGATCGCTCTCTTCCGTGATACCAATGGTCAAGCCCATGCCTTAGAGGATGCTTGTCCTCACAAAGGCGTAGCCCTGCACAAGGGGAAAGTCCAAGGTTGTCATCTGGCCTGTGCTTATCATGGCTGGGAATTTAACGGCGGCGGTGAATGTGTTAACATTCCCTACCTTCCCAAAGAACAAAAACTCCCCCGCGCTCAAGCCCGCAGCTACCCAGTCCAGGAAAAATATAATTTGATTTGGGTTTTTCCCGGTAACCCTACCCTCGCTGCTACCTGCCAGCCACTGGAGATGCCGGAATTTGACAATCCCGATTGGTTGATGGTGACGGTGACAGCCCGAATGAAGGCCCATTTTTCCATCTGCAATGAAAACTCTATGGACGTGTTTCATGGGTTTTTACACCAAAATCTTCAGGGGTGGTTCAATCCGGTGCTAAAGATTTTACGGGAGACGGAAGGCTCAGTGTGTGCTGAGTATGATGTTTCCTATAAAGGTCGCATGGCTAAGTTTTTAGGCTTAAGCGATCGCGCCGAAGAGGTCACTACCCGCAGGATTTCAGTCCGGTACAACTACCCCCACTATTCCACCGGTCTTGAGGGGGTTTCCGCGCTCCACCTGATGCGCCTACCAGTAGGGCCAACAGAAAGTCGGTCGTTTGCCATCTTCTTTCTGAAAATTCGCCTGCCCAAATGGCTGCGGAAGCCGATTGAACCGATAATGCAAAAACTCCTCAGGAAATTCGTGTTTATGAGGTTTCTCGCTCAAGATATCGAAATGATGGAGAGTGAACAGCGAACCTATCTGGCGAATCCCCGGCGGCGCTATGTTGAAATAAACCCAGCTATTATCGCAATTGAGCGGTTGATCATCCGGCAATATGAACAATTTATGCAACAATCGAGTCAGCCGCCGAACAATCGTCACCCAGACTCGCAAGCTTTGAATAGCGATAGCGAAGCGCTGCTTACAGCAGATCGCAAAGCTCTCCAAGTCTACGAACCTCAGCGGTAGCGACGCTAGAAGCATCTGCTTAGTCGCCAGCGATGGCAACAAACCAAACTCAGCCAACCCAAGAGAACTCAACTTGTAGGATGAAGGTACCTGTAAACGCGATAGTAGATCAGCTGGTCAATTTCTTGCCTAACCGGACGCTGATGCCGCTTCAGTACCCAAGTACACGGGTGAGTTGGTTGGATAGACCGCCAGATACTGTAAGATAAGCCCTCATTGAGCGTAGTATTCGGCTGCGATAGCTCTATACTTTGCTAAAAAAATATACTTCTTTAGCTAGAGGCGATAGGCTATCTAGGAAAAAGCGAGAGGAGCGAAAAGCGTGCAAGTTGTCAAAGAGTATGTCCAGCGCTGGTACGAAAGCGGACTAGATCCCGATGAGTATATTTGTCATCAAAAGCAGGGTAATTTAGTCGAGATTGAAGCGGCTGCCACGGGCAAGCGCCAGACTGTACTGACCTTCTGCACGAATGACGTACTAGGTCTGGTTCAGGAAGAAGCCGTTAAGCAGGCAGCGATTGATGCCATTTTGCAATATGGCACGTCAAACAGCTCCTGCTCTGTCTTGAGTGGTCGTATTGACCTGCATCGACAGCTGGAAAATGAGATTTCTGCCTTTAAGCATCTGCCTCACACTCAGCTGTTCATGAATGCTTGGATGGCGATGCAAGCCTTAATGGATGCTTTTTGTCACCTAGCCATTCCTGTGCCCGGATTTGAGCATACCCGTGAGACGTTAATTCTCACCGATGTTCTCAATCATGGCTGCATTGTCTCCGCTGTAGTCAATGCTGGTACGCGTTCTGGGAAGGTGTTCGGGCATAGCCCTCGTGTTCGTATCAAAGCCTACCGCCACTGTAATGTAGAAGATTTGTCGCGCAAGCTACATCGGTATGCCCGACCAGATGACCGGATTATGGTGGTTTCCGATGCCGTTTTCTCGATGGATGGCGACATTGCACCTCTGCCAGACATGCTGGACGTGCTGCAAAATTACGACGGCAGCGTTCTATTGATGGATGAGGCTCATGCCAGTGGTGCCATTGGCGCAACAGGAAGAGGAATTTACGAGCATTTTGGTATTCTGCCGCAGCACGCGATCGAGCGGGGTATTGTCCCCCTAATCATGACTACGTTCTCTAAGTTTGCCTCCTCCGCTGGTGCCGCCATTAGCAGCCATGTGGCGGAACTGATTCCCCTGTTGAATGTCTCTCCAACTTCGATTGGAACAATTTCGTTGCCGCCACCGCTAACGGCTGCTGCTTTGGAGAGCATTCGTCAAGTTCGCCAGCATCCAGAACGGGTCAAAACCCTTCAGGAAAATACTAGCTACTTGCGATCGCGCTTGGCTAGTCATGATTTTGTCGCCATTGGCGAAACCAATGTAGTGCCGGTCATTCTCCCGCCGGAAATCAATCCCAAACTTTTTGGTCGGTACATGATTGAGAACCACGGGATTTGGGTTTCACCTATCTGGTTTATTGCGAAACCCCGCCTCCGCATTACAGTTAACGCCCTCCATACCCTTGAGGAAATGGATCAGCTAGTCGCCGCGATGGTGGCAACGCGGGACTTGTTGTATAAACCCATGATTAGCGCCTAAAGCAATCAAAAGGATGTAAGTCGAGTAGGTTGGTCAAAAACAAGATATAATATTCACTCTCAAAAGGCTCTCCTTGACGATCAGCTACTTTCGGTTTTTCGCACCTACCTACTTAGACACCTAAAGAAACCACAAGTGGTTGAAGCTCCAAACGTGGCGATAATTAGACAAGGATTTAAGGCCTTTGCTGACAGTGGAATTGCCACGTTGCTTAACAGGTAATCAAGGTGCTAAATCAAACCGCAACTTTCCAAATCCGGGCTGTAACTACTCCAGCAGACAGCAAAATGTTTCTGGATGTACCAGCACAGGTTTATGCCAATGACCCCCATTGGGTGCCGCCCCTGCACAGCGATGTTGCGAAGCAGTTTGCACCCACTAATCCTTTTTTTCAGTACGGGAAGTTACAGCAGTTTATTGCCCTCTCTCAAAGCGGGAGTGGAGACTCTGACTCCAATATCCAAGATTCAAGTTACGCTGAAAGCGCACCAAAGGTGCGACCCAAAATCCAGAATCCAACACCAGTAGGACGCATTGTTGCCGCTGTAAATGAGCGGTTGATTGCGCGAGAAGGCATAAATGTTGGATTAATTGGTTTTTTTGAGTGCATTCCCGATTTTGCGATCGCGAAATCCCTCCTAGAAGCTGCCTGCCAGTGGCTACGAGAACAAGGCATGACCATTGCACGGGGCCCAATTGATCTATCGACGCACAATAATTGTTTATTCCTAGTCGATGGCTTTGACTCACCGCCGATGGTAATGATGCCCTACAATCCACCCTACTATCCAGAATTTCTGGAGCAGGATGGCTGGCATAAAGCCAAGGATGCCTATGCTTATGACTTCCCTCTCGACAAACCCCTACCAACCGAATTTGAGAAAGCGTATCGAATTGCTTGTAAATCTGGCGTCACCTTCCGCCCACTGAGAACCAAAGGTGAAGGATTTGAGCAAGATTGCATCAGTCTTTATCACCTCTTTACCCGTGCTTTTGCCAATAACTGGAGTTCTACACCGCGCAGCCAGGAAGAATTTTTAGAAGAAGCGAAGGCTTTACAGAGTTTGGTCGATCCAGATGTATTTCCTGTGGCGGAATACAACGGTGAAATGGTTGGCTTTTTTATGGGGTTACCTGACTACAACATTCCGCTCAAACACGTTAGAGGGAGACTAAATTTGCTGGGAATTCTCAAATTCTTATGGTACCGTCGTCAGATTGATCGAGGACGTGTCATCGCGATTTGTTCGTTGCCGGAGTATCGCCGGAAAATGGTGCCCCTCGCCTTAATTTATTTGGGAATGCAAGGTGGCATCCAAAAGGGTAAACCCTATAATCGAGCTGAACTATCTTGGGTCTACGAAGATAATTTTCCTTCTCGTAAGCTAATCGAGGCATCGGGCGGCAAAATTTATAAGACTTACCGTATTTATGAAAAAGTCCTATGAAGGCTCTCATGGCTTTCTCTGAAGGGCGCGATCGCTTCTCGATGTAATTTCGACCACTTCATGTGCGATCGCGTCCTGGTGATGTGACTACTAAACAAGTTAGTTGTCATCTCCAGAAACCTGCTGTAACCAAGCTACTAAATCTGCCTCATTCGAGAAATCCAACAGCCCCTCAGCCAAGTCTTCTAACTGGGTGAGTGATAACTGGCGAATGTGCTCTTGTAACTGAAGGTCAACTGTACCAATTCGACGGTTGAGTAAACGCAGGATTATTGCTACCTCTCCTTCCTGCCTGCCTTCCTGTCTTCCTTCCTGTCTTCCTTGTTGCAGTCCTTGTTGTAATCCTTGTTCTATCCCTTCCCGCATCCAACTGGTGACAATTTCCATCACAACCTCCTGCTCGGTTGGCTCCATCCTACCAATCTCGGCTCTTAACAGTGCTTCCTCCTCGGCACTCAACTGGAGATAGGTGTCAACAAACCCAGAAATTAGCTGCATCTTTGCTCGGTCGAGGCGCAAGGTTGCCATCAGGCGCAAGCATTCAAATTTTACTTGGCGGCGATCCTCTGGAGCGATATTCATCTTAGCCATTAGTGCACTAGCCACTGGATTTGGTTGCTGCACAAAGTCTCGCCAATTGAGGCGATTTAGCTGAATTACGTCATAGTTGAACTGCAAGACAACTTTATTAGGGAATTCTATTTGGTGAAAGTTTGGCTCTGGACGGCGGGGAGCATTGTAGGAAAATAGAGCAATAGGATAGACGGGCAAATCGTGTTTTTCATACAAGCGGGCAAAATAGCGAAACATCCGCTTGCTAAATTGGGCTTGATTTTGAGCTTGGTGTTCTAAATGAATCAGGAAGAAGGAATCTTACTCCCGAAATTTGGCTTGGACGACTAAATCGGCTTCATATTGTTCTCCGGCTGTGACATCAGTAAATACTTCTTTGTCTAAAAACTCTACAGAGTCACGCTCCAGATAAGCGGCAACATCTGGTAAGAATAGCTCTACGAATTCCACGAAAAAGGTGGTGAGGAGTTCTTTAAATAAGCGGTCATGGTCGATCATTAGATGCTTTGGATCGAGGCTTTACCTCAGATTGCTATCGTTTAACCAGTCCCAGTTGAATCCTTGGTATCTCCGCCATAAGCATTTCTACCAAGGATAAGCCTGTTTGAGAAGCGGAATGCAAGATTACTTAACTACTCTGGCCTTGATGTTGGTGGATAATATTCGCGATTACTAGCTCGACTTAAATTAACCAGTAAAAGTGGAATGCTAGAGTAATGGCATATCCGAATCCAACAGGCTCACCTTAGTTAGAAAGGCAGTCATCTGCTTTCAACCCACTCAATTACCTGAAATTATGCGGCAACCAGAGGACAGTCTGCCAGTGCCAGATTTTATAGACTTGTGGCTAACCGTTGGCCAGGTATTTTCTTGGCTGAAGTTGGGACAGCGTTTCTAAATGTAGTTTTGGGCGATCGCTAGAACATTTTGACAACCTCTATAACTAAGTGGTTTTGAAAGGCTGGCAGTCCCTGGTCAAGCTTAGTTAGTACAAATACAGTTAGAGGTAGCAATCAATCAGGTTGCGATCGCTTTCATAATAGGAACTTGAAAGCTTTGGATCGGGTCAAACGCCCGATGGTACTCTCCAATCAACGCAATGCTAAAAATCTTTCGCTTGACTGCTACTCTATCGGTTGCTCTA
>DATNPI010000262.1:0-17789 GCA_036703325.1 Coleofasciculaceae cyanobacterium | reverse complement strand
CTGGTAATCAATTGCTGTTCTAGCTGACTTCGCAAGTGGGTATCTAGTGCTGAAAACGGTTCGTCCAGTAGCAACGCTTCCGGCTGACTTGCCAAAGCCCTCGCTAAAGCCACCCGTTGCTGCTGCCCCCCAGAAAGTTCGCGAGGATATCGCGACTCATAGCCTTGCAACTGCACGGCTGCCAGTTGGGCTTCAACCTGCTGCTTGATAGTTAACGCTGATGTACCTTTTGGCAAGCCGAAAGCAATATTTTGAGCAACACTTAGGTGAGGGAACAGGGCATAATTTTGAAACAAAAACCCAATGTGGCGATCGCGAGACGGAATATTAATCCCTTTTTCCGAGTCAAATAGCACCCGTCCGTTCAAGACGATGCGCCCTTTAGTCGGTATTTCTATACCAGCAATGCACCGAAGAATCATACTTTTGCCAGCACCGGAAGCCCCCAGTAATCCCAGAACCTGCTCATCCGTGCTAAAGGACACATCCAACAAAAAGCCAGGAAGTTGCTTTTGAATATCTACAAACAGTCCAGAGTTAGTCAGTGCTGAGTGCGCCGGAGTGTTAGTGAGGATGCTGAGTGCTAATTTTTCCCTATTCCCTATTCCCCAGTCCCTATTCTCTATTCCCCATTCCTTGTTCCCTCTTCCCCAGTAATTAACAGCAATAATGCCCGACAGAGAAATGCCCATGATTACCAGCACCCACACCCAGGCTTCATTCATCGCCCCAGCTTCAACAGCAAAATAGATAGCCATTGGAATCGTCTGGGTTTGTCCGGGGATGTTACCCGCTAGCATCAAGGTGGCACCGAACTCACCCAATGCACGGGCAAAAGCTAGAGTAGTTCCCGCTAAAATCCCAGGCATGGCGAGAGGCAAAGTGATTCGCCAAAAAATTGTCACCTCAGAAGCACCAAGGGTTCTAGCAACACGCAACAGGTTGGCATCAATTTGTTCAAAAGCTCCCAGTGCTGTTTTATACATTAGTGGGAAGGCAACTACGGTAGCTGTAATAACGGCAGCGTACCAGGTGAAAACTATACTAAAGTTCAGCGATAGTAGTAGTTGCCCAAGGGGGCCATTTTTGCCAAACAGCAGCAGTAATAAAAACCCAACTACTGTGGGTGGCAAAATTAAGGGCGAGACGAAGACTCCCTCAATCAGTGATTTCCACTTGCCTCGATATCCCAACATCCAATAAGCCGCTGCAATACCCAGAAAAAAGGAAAACACAGTGGCAAACAAAGCCGTTTTTAGGGATATCCATAAAGGAGAAAGGTCAAATGGCATAAAAACAATTGTTATTTGTTAATGCTTCGTTGTTCTTTGTATAGCAGTCGCCAAGGTAATTAGGACTATTGCCAAATACTGAAACCTTGACAAATCAATCATTTCCCTTCTGCCTGGTCACTGAGCGTGTCGAAGTGCTGCCCTCTGCCTTTTGCTATAACTGAATAAAAAGTAAGCACAACTGACCAATCTTGCTAACGAATCGTGCCAAATCCATATTTTTCAAATACAGTTTTCGCTTGATTGTTAGACAAAAACTCGACATACTCCCTGGCAGCAGAAGCATTTTTGCTAGTTTTGAGTACGGCTACAGGATAGACAATTTTGGAATGCAAGTTTTCTGCCGCTGTCGCTACCACTTTTATCTTGTTTGATGTTTTCGCATCTGTGATATAGACAACACCTGCATCGGCGTTTCCACTTTCAACGGCAGCTAACACTTGACGGACGTTGTTTGCAAGCACAAATTTTGGTCTAACTTGCTCTAAAATCCCCAGTTTTGTCAAGACTTCCTCGGTATATTGCCCAACTGGAACACTCTTTGGTTCTCCGATCGCAATTTTCTTGACATTAGAGCCTGTTAATTGAGTGAAGTCGCTAATACTAGAAGAATTGTTTGGCACAATTAAGACGAGGCTATTCGTCAGAAGGTTGCGACGCGTATCCTTGAGGATAAGATTCTTCGATTCCAAAGCATCCATTTGCTTTTGAGCAGCAGAAACAAAGATATCTGCTGGCGCTCCATTTTCAATTTGTTGCTGCAAGGCACCGGAAGCCCCAAAGTTATAGGCAACGTTAACATTCGACTTAGTTTGTCGATAAAGAGGCTTCACTTCTTCGAGGGCATCTTTCAAGCTAGCAGCAGCGGATACAAGTAAGTTAGCGTTTGCCTGAACTACAGGAGATTGGTTATTACAACTTACTCCCACTGTCAAAATCACGATGGTTGCAACTATCCAAGCAATGAAGGGAAAAATGCGTCTTCTTTTCATAGGAAATAGCATGGGTGGGATGTTGCGAATTGGGCTTAAAAGCGCCTATCGCATTAATTTATAGTAATCTTTGCCTATAAGAATGGTAGTATTATTGCATGATAGTACTTGAGTTCAAATTAAAAGGCACACCTGAGCCGTATCGAGTCATTGACGAAATGATTCGCACCGCTCAATTTGTCAGGAATAAAGCACTCAGGTACGTGTGATTCGTTGGCTAGAAATCAGCCATAACCTAACAATTAGGTCTAGGCTTGAGAGATTATCCGCTAGGTTTTCAGAGATGAAAATGTCATAGAGCTAGACCACAAAATCCCCAGATCGAAAGGTGGCAAGGATTCATACGAGAATTGGCAACTTCTTCATCGACACTGCCACGACGAAAAGACTGCCTTAGATGGTAGTTACGGCAAGCAATCTGAGTGCAATAGCGTCAAGCCTAAACCACCCCTCAACCAAAATTGGTATTGGAAAGAGGATATGTTGGTAATGAGGTACGTGTGACAAACGCCATGCCACTGAGGAGCCGTGTAACGGGAAACTGTTACGCACGGTTCTGGAGAGCAGTGGCTCTCGCGAGGGAGTCACTGACTTTAATTATCAATATAGAGCGGGTGGAAAACCTTGAACCTACAGGCAAGGCGATCGGGTTAGATATGGGGTTAAACCACTTTTATAGCAACTGCCTTGGCGGTTAGGGAAGATAGGAATTTAGTAGAGACGTTCCACCGGAACGTCTTTACCAAAGTTTGTTCGTCCTAAGCGATGTGTCCACTGCTATAAATACGGCGGGGTACGCCGGAATTAACGCTTTCGGACAAACCGACCTCTACTAGTTGGTGGTGACATCAACGATAGCGAAGCGGTAGCGACGAAGGAGCGTCGCAAGCCGACTGATTGAAGAAAGAATCCCACTGGCTTCAAGCCGTGGGAATGTCAATCATCCGTTGCTAACTCGTTATTGGAAGAATGAAACAGCCCTGCCTTGCTAAGGGGGGTACTGTACCTAAACTGAGGGCGATCGCAAATGCCATTGTGTAGATTGCTCATAAGCATAAGCCACCTGAAACAGTTGGTCTTCGCGTAAGACTTTACCAATCAGCTGTATCCCAATGGGTAGTCCATTCCCATCAAACCCACAGGGCACACTCATCCCTGGTAAACCAGCGAGGTTTACCGGGATAGTCATCAGGTCACCCAAATACATACTTAAGGGGTCTTCAGTCTTTTCCCCGGCTTTAAATGCCGTTGTGGGAGCGGTGGGACACACTAAGACATCGACTTTCTCAAAAGCCGCCTCAAAGTCTTGTTTAATCAGTGTGCGGACTTTTTGGGCTTTGAGGTAATAGGCATCGTAGTATCCAGCGGATAAGGCATAGGTGCCCAGCATTATCCGGCGTTTGACTTCTTTCCCGAATCCAGCAGCACGAGTTTTGGTGTACATCGAAAGGAGATTGTCGGCGTCAGGTACGCGGAAGCCATACTTGACACCGTCGTAGCGAGCGAGATTTGCTGATGCCTCACTAGGGGCAATGATGTAGTAGGTCGGCAAACCATAGCGGAACCGAGGACAGGAAATCGCATGGATTTCGGCACCCAAGTTTTGCAGCTGTTCGATCGCTTTGGTGACTACTTGTTCAACAACGGGGTCTAAGCCTTCACCAAAGGTTTCTGTAATCACACCAATCCTCAGGCGTCCTCTGGGTCGCAGATCGGGCTGGAGTACCTTAGTGTAGTCGGGGATTTCGACTTTGAGGCTAGTGGCGTCGTTGGGGTCATAACCAGCGATCGCATTTAATAAGATCGCGGCATCTTCTACCGTTCGTCCAAATGGTCCAATTTGGTCTAAAGAAGAAGCAAAGGCAACAAGACCATAACGAGAAACCAGACCATAGGTAGGTTTCATTCCGACGACGCCACAGAAAGACGCCGGTTGACGAATCGATCCGCCCGTATCCGAACCGAGTGCAACAGTACACTCTCCCGACGCCACAGCCGCCGCCGAGCCACCCGATGAGCCTCCTGGCACCCGCTCCAAATCCCAAGGATTAGCAGTGACTTGATAAGCAGAGTTTTCGGTGGAACTGCCCATCGCAAACTCATCGAGATTGGTTTTGCCCACCATCACCGCTCCGGCTTCCTTGAGCTTTTGTGTCACCGTTGACTCGTAGGGTGGCACAAAATTTTCCAGAAATCGGGAGGCACAGGTAGTGCGAATTCCCTTGGTACACATATTGTCTTTGATGCCAATCGGAATCCCCGCCAACAGCCCAATTTCTTCACCTCTGGCGATTTTGGCATCCACTTGACGCGCCTGTTCTAAGGCTTGTTCTGATGTCAAGCACAAAAAGCTGTGTAATTTCGGCTCTAGCGCCTGAATACGGTCTAGGGCTTCTTTGGTGATTTCTACGCTTGAGCGTTGTTTACGGATGAGTTGTTTATGCAACTCACGGATGGATGCCATGCCGCGCCTCCTTTCTGACTCCAAATGCAAACTCCAGTATAAGGCTACAGCTGAGATGGAGCAGTCCTCAGCACATCTACTTAAAGTAACTGTTCAAAGTTTAAGTGACTCCAAGCAATTCGATTGTGCTAGAGAAAAGTCAGGACAGTGGGTTACATGATGTACGCCGCAGGGTATGGGGAGACATTACAGCAGTGCAGCTATCAGGCAGGGAAAGTACATTGGTGGTGTCAGCAATTCGCAGGGGAATTTATGTATCGAGTGCAACTTTTGGAAAATACCTTAATAAGTTTCCTAGCCTTGGCTAAGAGAACATTAGAACTAACAAGTTTACTGCTGTTGAGCCTAGCCTTGCTAACCTGGTCACTCCCTGCCCAAGCAGCCAGCGAAATTAGTCCTCAATTAGAAGAACAAGTTTTGCAGGTCATCCGCAACCACCCAGACCAAGTTTTGCAAATCGTCCGCAGCCACCCAGAAGTAATTCTGGAATCTGTCCAAGCCTACCAGCAGCAACAACAACAGCAACTGCAACAGATACGGCAGGCATTTTCACAAGCACTAGAAACCGATCCCAAAGTCGTGATTCGTGAGTCTCCCACCACTGGCGCAACAGATAGAAAGGTTGTGCTAGTAGAATTCTCAGACTTTCAATGTCCCTACTGTGCTGAGGCTCATAAAACCATCCAACAGTTCATGGCAAAGCATCAGGACGAAGTCACCTTAGTTTACAAACATTTCCCCCTAACTCCGATTCATCCCCAAGCCATGCCTGCTGCTAAAGCGGCTTGGGCTGCACTTCAGCAGGGGAAATTCTGGGAGTACCACGATGCTCTCTTTTCCCAACAAGACAAGTTGGGTGAGGAATTTTATCTGGCTACTGCTAAAAGCCTAAATCTGGATTTAGAGAAGTTCGAGCGGGATAAGACGATTGCCGATAGTGCGATTGAGGAGGATATTCGGCTGGCTGAGACGTTGGGACTTTCAGGTACTCCCTTCTTCGTGCTGAACGGCGAAGCTTTCTCTGGTGCCGTGCAGCTATCGGACTTGGAGAATGCACTGGCTCGTGTCAGCGAGTCGTGAGTTGAGACTCTGCCGAATTCTATTTGGCAGACTTGTGAAGCAATCGCTCCTCCTTTTTGGGGAGCGATCGCTCTTTCAGTTCCTAGTCTTTAGAGTTGGCTAATGGCTTATCGCCTCGTAAACTCAAAGCGCGATCGTCATTTAAGCACAATTTCTCAGTCAGCCTTTTTCAACTGCCTGAGAAACGAAATACTCGGTGCAAAAAAGAATTCACCACCTTTCATCGTTACGAATCCGCCAAAATCAAAGGGCTTTTTGCCTTGCTGCCCCCATTTGGGAGACCACTGTTGGGGTAAGGGGGCTTCGCTAGGGCCTTTTTGTCCAATTACTGGATCAAGACCTGTTGCTGGTTGAACGAAGTTCAAATTATTAGCCCAACTCTTCTGCAAGAACCCAAATTGTCTAGCAATGTTGCTTTGGAAGCACATAAACAACAGGCCTACGCCACCCGTCGGCAACTGTTCGATAGCAGAATCGCTGCGCGGATCGACCACTTGCTTACCGAAGGGAATGCCGCGTCGAACAATTCGGTGACTCAGCTCCTCCTCGCGTAGCTGTCGCTTCACTTCCTCAGTCGGACCAAAAAAGTTTGCGATGTCACCTCGCGGGTTCATTTTGCGAATGTGGGCATGAAAGGGACATTTGTTCCCTGCCTTATCACCCTCATAGGTAAAGTTGTTGGGCACTGGGGAGTCAAGACCATCATTAGGCTGAAGAACTACAGGTGTACCATCTTCAAAGCGCCCCACCGCCATAGCGCCTGCTCTTTCCGCATCCTCACCCTTTAACCCCAAAGCTTGAGCAAGCTCTTTCTCACGCTTCTTGAATCCTCGGACATTTTGTTCGAGTTTTCTGAACACAACATAACTACCGAAACAATCTTGCCCTTCAGCAAAAGGATCTGGAACTAGGGCGAGTTCTAGTGGAGCGGAGGGATTCCATTTGTCGATCCCATCCTTATTTTTTTCAGCCTCAATGTCGCTGTTGAGAAACAGGGGCTGGCTTCGTCCATCAACGTAGCCAAAGTGTTCAATGCCTTCTCCCTTCTCGTTTCTCAATGCTTTTCCATACTCTACAGCCAATACTGTTGCAGGCAACTTCTTGTCTTGCATAATCGCCGTTGCCTCACGGTACAGCAACTGCTCGTTTGCATCCGCCAAGAGAATCACAGCATCGATTGTTGGCTGCTGATATCTGTACCCCTTCTCCCAAGTCTCTACAGGTGGATCTTTGAGTTCCTTTTGGGCGGCAGCCATCCCTTGGATAAATTTCACATCGACCTTGTCCCCTAGAAACACATCCTCCTCAACAAAAGCTGATTTGAGTTCCTCTTTCTTGAAACCTAGAACTTCATACCCTTTAGCCGACAAGAAGAAATTGCCAAACAGACTACCAGGCTTTCCTTTTTTCTTGTAGTTTTCAGTTTCAATGAGCTGATCAGCAGCTGAGGTGACATATTTTTTGGCAAACGATTCAATCCACTTTTTGACGGTATGTCTGTCGGCTGTGAATTGGAGAAAAATGTGAACTGAATAGTCTCGACCATGCCCTTTAAGAATGTTGCCCTGCATATTATTGAGCATTTTCTGGTATTGCGGGGCATATGGGTCGATTTTAGTGGCTTTCAGATTAACTGTAATGACATTTCCTTTTTTGCCTGGTTTGTCGTCATCGTCGTCATCATCGTATTTGTCGTCGTCATCGTCATCATCGTATTTGTCATCCTTGTCGTGCTTGTCGTGCTTGTCATCCTTGTCGTGCTTATCGTGCTTGTCGTGTTTATCGTGTTTGTCAGGTTTGTAGTGACTCATAAGGAATTATTAGCAACAACAGTCGTAACTTTATGGGTTGCGCAATCGTGTTCAACTTCGCTGATTAGTACTGCACCACAAGGCTTTAATGGTTCATTTCATGTAGAGACATTGCCTATAACGTCTCTACATGGGAAAGCTATCAAAAAGGATTTGCTTACCCTAGAACTAAAAGTGTTCAACAAACCACAAGGTTCTTCTCTTTACAAACACACCGATGGGTGCATCTCACTTTTTGCGCATTACGCAAGTAATACAAACTGAAGTAGTAGCATTCCGGATACTTTAAGCTCAAATCTTGCACCTGCCACGGGTTTATAGATCAAGTCCTCTATTCGCGAAGCGTTCCCGAAGGGTAGAGGACTAAACCCTGACCGAACAAACGTTTTAGTCCATTGAAATAGACTTTCTTTATTAGCCGTGGACTCAAGCCCACGGCTAGCGTGACTAGCTACTGAGGCTAAGCTAATCGGCATTTAAGCTGCATTATCGAGGAGGATTGGCAGCACTTCGACACGCTCAGTGACCAGGCAGAAGACAGCACTTCGACACGCTCAGTGACCGGGCAGAAGGGTTAAGAGTTTTGCTCTCATCGCGAAGGTGTGCAATTTAAATGCACATGAGCTTAGTGCAAGATCTCAGTTAAGTGGACTTCTTGGAAAGGCGTTGTACAAACAAAGAATTGTAGAAGCGTTAATAAATATAAAAGTAACGATTTCGCCGAACTTAATATGGTTTCTAAGCCTTACACCGCTTCTCTAAGTGTTCATGTACAGGGAGAGGGGTTTCCCATACTCTGCCTCCACGGTCATCCCGGTTCAGGCAGTAGTATGTCTGTCTTTACTAAGCACCTCTCCCAGAGGTTCCAGACTTTGGCTCCTGATTTGCGGGGATATGGCAATAGTCGAACCAAGCTAAACTTTAATATGACCGACCACCTGCTCGACCTGGAAGCCCTTTTAGACCGCTTCCAAGTTGACCGTTGCTTGGTACTGGGCTGGTCATTAGGTGGGATTTTGGCGATGGAACTAGCGCTGAAGCTACCAGAGCGCGTCAGGGGTCTGATTTTGATTGGCACGGCGGCTCGACCCAGAGGTAGTCATCCACCGATCAGCTGGGAGGATAATCTTTACACTGGGATCGCTTCTATCTTGAATCGGCTGCAACCGGGTTGGCAGTGGAATATTGAGACATTTGGTAAGCGATCGCTCTATCGCTACCTCATCCAACAACACACCCCCACCGCCTACAACTACCTGGCCCTCGAAGCCATGTCCGCCTATCTACAAACCTCGGCTGCTGCCACACGCGCCCTCAACACTGCCCTGAGAGCTGGGTACAATCGGCTTTCCGACTTAACACAGATTCAGTGTCCCTGCCTGGTATTGGCAGGAGAAGCTGATCGGCACATCACAGCCGAATCAAGTCGAGAAACAGCTCAACAGCTCAAAAACTGCCAATGGCAGTGCTACCCCAATACGGCTCACCTGTTTCCATGGGAGATTCCCAATCGAGTACTAAGCGACATCGATCGCTGGATTGAACTCAACCCTCAAGTCGTGACTTGATTGGGTCTGGGTTTAGAGAGAATCTCAGGAGTATTGAGTCAGACAGTTCTAAAAAGCCCCTCGGATTTATATCGTGGGGCTGAGTTTTCCCTCCTGTTCACTCAGCACTATTCTGGTGAAGGAGTAATGGGGGAATTGAGTTGTCTGGTACGTTCCCAGAAAAGCAAAAGAAATTTCTGCCTCTCGGATAGTTCTCCTTCTGCCTGAGCGTACTAGGATGGTTGTCCGCTGAGAGTACGCATTGTCTTGCGGTCAGTCTGCTCCCCCAGATCATCGAAAATAGTCAGATTACTCGGTTTGCAGCGCATGACCTTAAGGGAAATAACTTTTGCACCTTCGTTTTCCAAATCTTCAACGTATCCACCCTGGGCGGCTTGGGCGTCATTATTGTTGAAGAAGGGTCCGAAGTAATAGGTGCAGCGAGGGCTGTCGGTGACAATTTCAACCCACAAAGCTAGTCCCAAGAAGTGGAGAATCTTGATCAAAACTTCTTTCATGCTGTTTACCTGGTCTAAAGGATTCTATTTGGTCTTGTAATAGGAAAATTCTTTACACTTTGTTATACTACTTCACGTTCATTTTTTCAAAGGATCTTTGGAAACAATGTCAAGGTACAGCAGATTTGACCAACGCTGACGATAAGCTTCGTATAACGTCATAGCTGCTGCAACCGAGGCATTGAGGCTTGGGGTTTTGCCCTGAAGGGGAATCGAAACTAGGACATCACACTCGCGTTGTGTGTGCAGACTCAAACCATTACCCTCCGAACCCACAACTAATGCTACTGGTCCCTTGAACTCAACGGTGTGTAGTAGTTTACCAGCACCAGCATTCGTGCCATAAATCCAAAAACCAGCGGCTTTCAATTCCTCTAAGGCGCGACTGAGATTGACTACCCTGGCAATGGGAAAAGTTTCTAAAGCTCCTGCTGCCACTTTCATCACTGTGGAAGTCACTCCGACGGCTCGACGTTGGGGAATGACTAAGCCCTGTGCACCCATTGCTTCTGCCGTGCGGATGATTGCCCCTAAGTTGTGGGGATCGGTGATGCCTTCACACACCAATAGCACGGGCTGCTCGGCTGTTGATTTGGCTTTTGCAATTAAATCACCTAAATCCTGGTAGGAGTAGGGTGCAACTTGAGCTGCAACACCTTGATGGTTGGCTCCCTCGGTAATTTGGCTAAGGCGGCGCGGCTCTACTTCGTCAATCACTGTGCCGTTTGCCTTGGCTTGGAGAAGTAAAGAGTGAAAGCGGGGATCGTAGCGCAGCTGGGGAATAATCCAAACCCGGTTCAGTTGGCGCTGATTCTCCAAAGCAGCGATGACGGGATGACGCCCGTAGATTAAGTCGGTGTCCTCCTCCCATTGAGTTGAAGGAGTTGGTTCAGTGTTAGCTGGCTCAAGAACCCGAGGTTCCTGGCCTTCCTTCAATACAGGCTTTGACACAGCTTTAGCGTTGGCGTCAGCCTGATGCCCAGCAACATGGCGAGGTTTGAACGTAGCGTCCTTCCGACCACGAGACTTAAACGTTGTGTCCTTCGCCTCTGGCTTGCGGTCAGGCTTTCCTGGCTTCGGCTTACCTGAATGGCGGCGCTCAAACCGATCAGTTTTGTCTTCAAAGGAGTGCGTCTGTTTCGAACCGGGATGCTGGGAGCGAGTGGGCTTTCCTGGCTTCGGCTTAGCCGGCTTATAGCGCGCTCCCGGTCGTTCAGTGTTCTCATCTTGGGAACGGGAAAATTTTCGATTCTCATTAGCCGGCTTATAGCGCGCTCCCGGTCGTTCAGTGTTCTCGTCTTGGGAACGGGAAAATTTTCGATTCTCACGCGGGTCGCGAAAGGACTTCCCTCCCTTTGGCTTGCCGGGAGTGTGAGGGCGGCGGTCTTGATTAGCCATGTTGTTAAAATTTGATGAATTTTTAGTGGGGTTCGATCTCTAAATGCGCCAAAAGTTGAGTTAGGCGCTGCGGGTCAGTAAGGTATAGGTATCCCATCAAGGTTTCCAAGCTGGTGGCTTGTTGATAGGTTGCAGGATCGAGGCGCTGGGGACACCCAGTTACAGCATTACGTCCGCGTCGTAAGATTTCTATTTCAGGCTCGGTGAGGTAAGGTTTGAGCGATCGCAAATGCTTTGCTTGACTTTCCGCTCGCACTTGAGCCACCACCTGATGATGATAATCTCTAAGGCGTCTAGGTGGTAGCAGATAGCAGGTTCGGATATAAAGCTCGTAAACAGCGTCTCCCAGATACGCCAAAGACGCTGGTGAAACTTGCTGGATTCGGGAGTTAGAATTGGCCGCGCCCCTCAATTGCGTGAATCGGGTTTCTGCCCACGAGAGCGCTGAGTCAGTTTCCAAAACGTTTGAACTTTCTTCCTCCTCTGATGTCACAACCTCTGCCCCACCTCAACGTCTAGATTCTAGCGTTGTTGGAATGTTCTCTGGTATTTAATCTTTCTAAAAACAAGCCAATTAGATATCCGTACAGATTAAGGGCGAGCCTTGAAGCCCGCCCCCTAATCTCACCGAAAAGTTTGGTCAGCTTCCCTTGATGTTCCCCAAGGCTTCGTCAACAGAAGGTTGCAGCGAGAGGAATTTTTCCAAGCGCACCAGCTTGACCGTTTGAGTCACACGGGGATTCGTTACAATTTGCAATGTTCCCCCAGCCGTTTGAGCTGACTTCACTAACTGCACCAAAGCGCCCAAGCCAGAGCTATCGACAAAGTCGATCTTCGAGAGATCCAAAACAATATTCGCTGGACCCTCCTCAATATGCTTGCTGACCACCTTACGGAACGTTGCTTCCGAGAAGGCATCCAACAAGCCGGTGAGGCGGAAAAGCTGGCAATTTTCCCTAACTTCGCGAGTGCCCCTTAAGCTGACTGTCAGGGTTAGTGGCTCAGGAATAACACCCTCCTAGCTGTAGCGTACTAACTAACATCACAATTTTGACATTCCCTCCACCAAGCCTACGGCTCAACAGGGGATTCTTGAGCTGATCTTGCCTCCCTGAACAGATAATGAATCTTCCAGTTTTGGGCTTACAGAGCATTCCTGATCCTTGCAGATCAATCCTCAAGCTTAGATTTCGGTGTGCCCCACCGTATTTGCCAAGGCTCGGTATGTACTCACACGGTGTTTTAAAGCTTCCGAAGCAGCCTACGGCTTTTTCCGGAGGTACTCTCACACCGTATCGAATAGTATAGCGAGAAGTCCCCGTATAATTTAGAACACTTAGATATTTTTGGCAAGATTTTACTTTTAGGGACTGGGGAATAGGGGCTAGACCAGCTCGACCGAAGTTTTCCACCAGTTCCAATGCCGATGAGAGCGAGAGGTGAGGGGGTGAGGGGGTGAGAGGGAGAATTATCACCCTCTGGGTTATTTCTTCCACCCTGTCTAGGGACTGGGGAGGAAAAGAGGGGGGCTAGAGGGAAGATTTCTTTGGCGTTGCCAGTTTTGTCGCGATCAAATCTTCCCTCTAGCTTCCAGTCCTGGCAACGGTGGAAGCTTGGCGATGCGCTCAGTTTCGCTGGTGCGCTTTGCGCGATCGCATCGACTGGACAAACTGCTCAAATAGGTAGTCAGCATCGTGTGGCCCAGGACTCGCCTCTGGGTGGTACTGCACCGAGAAAAAAGGCAAAGATTTATGACGTAATCCTGCCACAGTGCGGTCATTGAGATTGAGGTGAGTAATTTCTACCTCAGCACCTAGAGAATCGGGATTAATCGCAAAACCGTGGTTCTGGCTGGTGATCTCAACCTGTCGCTCTAAACCTGCCGGGTGGTTTAAGCCCCGGTGACCAAATTTGAGCTTAAAGGTTTCGGCACCCATCGAAAGACCAAGAATCTGGTGCCCCATGCAGATGCCAAATACGGGTTGCTCACGCTCCAACAAAGCTTTGGTAGTTGCGATCCCTTCACTGACGGCAGCAGGATCGCCTGGGCCATTGGAGAGAAAAATCCCGTCGGGGTTGTATTTGATAATTTCCTCTGGCGGTGTATTAGCGGGAACAACAATAACGCGGCAACCGTAGCTCGCAAGACGCCGCAAAATGTTGCGTTTCATGCCAAAATCAATCGCCACAACTGTCAGGGGTTCTTCATCAGCGGTATCAATAACAGGGCGGAACTCCCAGTTCGTATCGGTGGGATCAGACCACTCGTAAACCTCTTTAGTTGTGACTTCCTGAACCAGATTTAACCCCGCCATACTGGGAGCTGCCTGTACTTGCTTGAGCAACTCAGCTGGGTCAAGGATTTCTGTGGAAATGCCGCCGTTCATGGCACCGGAGGAGCGAAGTTTTTGGGTGAGAGCCCTGGTATCGATGCCGTAAATTCCTGGGATGTTGTGTTCTTTGAGGTAGTCGGGGAAGGAGCCAGTTGCACGCCAGTTACTCGGACGCCGAGAGATGTTACGGGCGATAGCACCCCGGATTTGAGGATGTGCCGATTCTTCATCATCCGGGTTGATACCAGTGTTGCCCAATTCTGGATAAGTGAAGGTGACAATCTGACCACAGTAGCTGGGGTCTGTCGTCACTTCCTGATAACCAGTCATGGCAGTGTTAAACACCACCTCCCCAATGGCAGTGCCAGTGGCTCCGAAAGACCAACCCTGGTAAGATGTCCCATCCGCAAGCACGAGCAGAGCAGGGTGAGCAGCTGAAACAGGCATAAGCAGTTGTTAGTTGTTAGTTTCTAGTGGTTAGTAGTCAGTGGTCAGTGGAAACGTAATGACGGAAAACCAATAGCTGATCAAAAAGTATGAAGCGTGACAAATTGGAGCAAGAATTTCGAAGACAAGCCCCAAAAAAGTTGAAGGATGGAAAATTCTTGAGTCTGGTCTACTCCCTGCTGAGTCCGAAGAACTCACTTGGAAGAGAGCTAACATACTTTACACTTCATCCTAGTTTAGATATGGGGCTTCTACTTCAGCTTTCATCCTTCATCTGACGTGCTATTATCTCACGGCTGAACAGAGAAGACGTTGGTGGCAGGTCAATTGTGAGCAAGCGATAACAAAGCTCCCGCTACCTACGGCAACAATCAACGCGCCATCTCATAAAACTAGGCGTTTAAACTGGAATATGGACAGCTCATCAGCAATTAACGTGCATGCCTTCTCGCGATCGCGTAGCAATCCTTCTGCTTTCAGGCACTCTGGCATTGGTAAATGTGGCTTGTAGTGGCGTCAATTCTTTGTGGCGTTCCGATGAAGCACAACAGCCAGTTGCCGTTTCTTCAACTCCCAGTCCTGCTGCCAATTTACCTGATGACTCTGAGCCAGTAGCGACACCGACAAGCCAACCTAAGCCTACAGCCAAGGAGGCTTATGAACGGGCACTTGATGTCGCCTACAGTGCCACTACCCTCGGTGAGTCTGCCCAATCCTCCGCCGATTGGCAACTGGTCATTAGTCGTTGGCAAGAGGCGATTGAGTTATTACGGGGGGTGCCTTCATCGAGTTCTTATCGTGCGCTTGCCCAATCGAAAATTGCACAATATCAGCGCAATCTACGCCTAGCCCAACAAGAAGCCACTCGTCCCCGTCCTAATTCCCCTTCAGCAACTATAGTCACCGCTGCACCCCGAGCGATCGTTCAGCCTGCAAGTCCTTCCCCATCCCAAACGCCCAGCACACCAGCACCAACGACGGAATCAAAGCCGAATACTACTAAGTCACAGGTGTTTAAAGTCCCAATCAAACGTCGTGCTGGTCGAACGCCGGTGATTGATGTCACGTTTAATGGCGAACAAATCTTTGAGATGGTTGTTGATACAGGTGCTAGTGGCACTGTGATCACCCAGGAAATGGCCCAGAGCCTTGGTGTTGTCCCAGAAGGCGAAGTGACAGCTGATACTGCCAGTGAAAAAGGAATCAAGTTTCGCACTGGCAAGGTTCAGTCAATTGCCGTTGAGGGGGTTGTGGAAAAAAATGTTCAAGTGGCGATTGGTGGTCCCAATCTAGAGTTGGGATTGCTCGGTCAAGACTTCTACGGCAACTATGATGTTTGGATTAGACAAAATGTTGTTGAATTTCACCGTCGCTAGCAATCGAGATAGTTCATTCGTCACTTGCTAGAAACTTTACTAGCTGCTCTAGCTTTAACCAGGCTGCACCGCTATGCATGACATCTCTGGCAATCTCAATTCCTGCTTTGTGGTCTTCCAGTGGTATAAGACCGCCTACTTGGAGTGCTAACGAGGCATTCAATGCCACCGCATCCTGTTGTGCCTGTGTTCCTTTGCCTTGCAAGACATTCCGCAGAATTAGGGCATTTTCCTCAACATCCCCGCCTCGCAGTGCCCCCGTAGGTGCTGGTGTTAAGCCTAGCTGTTGGGGATTCAGGGTTGAAAGCCTCACTTCGCCATCCGACAGCAGCGCCAAGTCGGTTTTGTCTGCCAATCCGGCCTCATCGAGTTTTTCCCTGCCATGCAGGGCGATCGCTTTTTCGGTTCCCATTTGGCCCAAGGTCTGGGCAACGGTAGTCACGAAGTTTGGATCAAATACCCCAAGCACTTGACCAGTAGGACGTAACGGATTTACCAACGGTCCCAAAAGATTAAACACCGTCCGCACCTTCAGCGTTTGCCGCAGGGGCGCTACGGCCTTCAGTGCTGGATGCCAACCACGGGCAAAAAGAAAAGTTACGCCCACTTCATCCAGTGCTAAATGTACCTTCTCTGGAAGAGCTGATAAATTGACACCCAGTAATTCCAGAACGTCTGCCGATCCCACCCGGCTAGAGGCAGAACGATTGCCGTGCTTGGCAACCCGGACACCCGCTGCTGCTGCGACAAAAGCCACTGCGGTGGAGATATTAAACGTCGAAGCACCATCGCCACCAGTGCCACAGGTATCAATTACTGGGGTCTTATGAGCAATTCCCGTTTTTTGTAAAGATTGGGATTGCAACACATAAGCCATCCCCACCAGTTCTTCCGCTGAAACGCCTTTCGCCTGGATAGCGGCCAGAATTGCGCCTGACAAAACCTCTGGTATTTCTTCCTTCAACCATCCTTGCATCAACTGTGATGCCTGGTCACTGGTTAAAGATTGCCCGTCGAGTAGCTGTTGCAACAAGTTACACCAGTTAGTGGTGATTTCAACCATCACAGAAGTAGAGTCACTCATGGAAAGATCAGTAATCGTGGGATGCTTCACAATGTATTAATAAGAAAATATACTGAAAACCTCTATGTTTTCCACTTTACAAAATAGTAGTATACGGTGCTAATTCATACGCGATCGCTTTTTTCATCAACAGAATCGCGAGAATCCCCTTCCTCAAGCGGGGTGATTTTCGTAGCCGTAGGCAAGAATGAACCCCGATAGGGAGGGGAGGAAAAGCGGGACGGCGGAAGTATGGAGCCGTCCCAATCAGCAAATCTGGACATAAGAAAGTAGCCTTGTAGAACGCTTGATGAGTTGTACTTTGGACGGACTGAATTGCCCGATTCTGTGCCAGTTGATGTCGTAAACAGAGACATTCTTTGTCTTAGCTGAATTGGTATAACCCCCGATCCAGCCAATATAAGACTGCCCTGCTTTTTGGGCTATCACCTTATCTCCCGAGCGGAAGCCAAAAGGCGTAATAGTTCCACCCTTGCGCTTGCGGTGTTCGGGATGACTGGGAGAACCTTTAACTGGGTTTTCAAAATGAAGTTGGCGACGATACAACTGCGGTCTGGCAATTACGGCAAACGGGCATCGAGTTAGTTGAACTTCTCCCACCCATTTACCGCCACGAGTCTTAGTTCCTACCCAATTTTCCCACTGGATGAAATGGCTGGTAGCTAGAGCGATGCCGTCATGCGAATGAGTTTCCGGTGTTGGATTAGCTTTATTGGTCTTGTCCTTAGGAAGACCTAACCATTGCCTTAGATTGGATGTTTGCCAACCTAGTTGAGTGCTAGTTGGTTTAAGTTTCGATAGCCACTCCACCATGACTTTCTGCCCAACCATTGCAGGGGAGAAGCTTTTACTGCCTCGTGCTTCTATTCGTTCGTAAACAATGCAAGAGACAGGATAGAGCTTAAGTAGTTCTTTGACGACTCGCAACTCTAGTTGTTTATTAGCACGGATACTGGGGACAAGTTTCTTCTGTCTACGGTTGTCAAAACGCTTTTGACGATGACAACGGTGATTATATGGAAGCTTGCGGTTAATTCGCCGCCCTCGCCTCGCCCTCCTGAGTATCCGCCTTGTCGTCATCTTTTTAGTAACAGACTTGAAGGGTAACTGGAGGTGAGCTTTGAACAACGTAGCTTTAGCACTCTGCACACCAATTCCGGTAAAAAGTTTTCCAGGGTCTATCCCAAGCGCAATCTCTTGGGTAGTTCTGCCTGATGGTTCGGATACCAAGCGTACTCCATAAACTTCTAGGTCATTGCGTACCTCTATCGCTTTTCCTTGTTGTACCCAACGCCTAGCACGGCTACTTTTGGTCGGCATAGCGGGGCTTCCATCTGGGTTTTGAACTGGGACTCTAATTGTGTTTGACATGGAGATAATCCTGTAAAACAGTTTTATGTTCCTTCCCACAATTCAGCTAGGATGTCCTTTCTACAAGCACTCAAGG
>DATNPI010000199.1:0-15312 GCA_036703325.1 Coleofasciculaceae cyanobacterium | reverse complement strand
ATTGTCTGGTCAGACCAAATAACTCGCTTCTTCGGTCAAATCAGCGCCCGTGGAGGATTAAAATCTGGCACTGGCGGGTTTGTCGAGGTGTCTGGGAAGCAGTCACTGAATTTTCAAGGCATTGCCGACCTGCTAGCGTCTACTGGTAATGTAGGAACTCTGCTGCTAGACCCTACAGATATCACTATCAGCGATGCACCGAATACGGGCAGCATGACTTTGACTGGGGAGATTTTTTCTGACCCTGCTACTACTCCTTCACATCTCAACGTTGCAACTCTACAAAATCACCTGGCTTTAGGCAATGTCACAGTTTCCACAGCATCGGGTTTGGGGGGGGCGGGCAAAATTACAGTCAGCAGTCCCATTACCTGGGATAGCCCCTCTTCCCTAATACTTGCTGCCAATAACGATATCAATGTCAATGCCAATATCACCTACTCTGGTACTGCTAATAGGCGACTAACTCTACAAGCTGATAACAGCATTATTTTCAACACAGGTGCCCAGGTGAGAGCCAACGGTACGGGAAGGTTGGATGTCACCCTCAATGCTGACCGAAATGCGAATGGTGCAGGAGCGATCGCTCTCAATACAGGTTCGGCCATCATCTCCAATGACGGCGACATTATCCTAGGTGGTGGCAGCGACCCCACAACCAATCCGGCGACAGGGACAGTAACACATCCTGAAGGAGTTAATCTCAACGGTGCCATAGTTAATTCCGGCAGTGGGGCGATCCAGATTACGGGCAGCGGAACGCATGGTATCCGAGTGGCGGATGGGAGCGTCATTCAAAGCACCATCGGTGGAAATATTACGATGACTGGCAAAGGGAATAGGGGGGAAATTTTACTAGACGGGGGAAGAGTGAGTGTCGCTAACGGTAGTGTGCAACTGATAGGAACAGGAGTGCAGCTCAACAACGGTGCTAGGGTGAACTCAACTGGAACCGGAGATATTACCCTACTTAGTTCAGGCTTCATCAACACTACAGGTGGCACCCTCACTGGCCCAAACCTTACCCTCACGGCTGATAGAAACATCTCCTTAGGTACTGTTACCTTGGGTCGAAATCCTGGTTCGGGAGTTGACCAACCTCTCAAAATCAATACGCCTGAGATTGTGAACCTCAACGGGCCGATTGAGACCAATGGAGCCAACTTTGCTTTGGGCGATGTGACAATTCCCCAGCAAATTAACTTGAACTCTCGTTTGTTCACATCGGGTGGGAATGTCAGCCTCAACAGTTCGGGACCGATCGCGCTTTCGGGCAACGTAACCACAGCGGGAGGAGCGATTACCCTAACTGGGACAAGTATCAAAACCGCCTTGTTAGACTCCAGCAATACCACTGGCAATGGAGGAGCGATCGACCTGAGAGCCAGGGGTGCTATTACCACGTCTAACCTAAATTCCAGATCGACTTCTGGTAAGGGTGGCGATATCTCCCTCAGCAGTGAAATAAGAACCGTCACTACTGAAGATTTGAACGCCTCTGGAGTGACTGGAGGTGGAAGGGTTACCGTTCAGGCACGCGATCGCATTACCACAGGTAACATCAACTCCAGTTCGAGCGATGGGGATGGAGAAGCGATCGCCCTCACCAGTCAAACAGAAGCCATCACCAGCGGGGATTTGAACGCCTCTGGAGTGACTAGAGGTGGAAGGGTTACCGTTCAGGCAGGCAATAGCATCACCACAGGTAACATCAACTCCAGTTCTCAGCAAGGGAATGGTGGCAATGTTACCCTCGACCCGCCCAATGATATCCAAGTCACCTCAATTAATGCCCAAGGTGGAACTAGTGGCACGGGAGGCACTGTTGACATCACCACCGAGAGCTTTTTCCGAGCCACTGGAACTTTCACAGAAGGCAGTTGTATAAACACCAGTATTTGCAGTGCTGGTGGGGTTGGAGGCGGTTCAATCACAATCAGTCATGGAGGCAACGGTATCACTCCCTTTGATGTTGGGAATGCCATAACAAACGGTACAGCGGGTGCTATCAGCAGTGGAAATTCCCCTGTAAATCCCACTATCGCACCCTTGCGCTCCTTTCCCTATACTTACCAGGAAGGCAACATTGGCATCATTAGCGTTGACCAATCACCGCCGCCACCGCCGCCACAACCACCACAACCGCTACCGCCGCCACAACCGCCAATAGAACCGCCGACACAGCCGCCAACACAGCCGCCACAACTATCACTATCGCCACTACCCTACTCATCAGCACCATCTGTACCATCATCACCACCAGCGCCACTGTCTATTGACCCTAATGATTCTGTGGCTACTGTAGATAGGTTATTCACCAATGAATTTAAGCAATATCTCGAACTTAGCGTCGTAAAAGACATTACGGTAACGGACATTCAAAACAGCCTACGCCGTATCAATCGCGTTACTAGCGTTAGGCCAGCAGTTATCTATGCTGTCTTTGTTCCCCCAACCTCTGCCACCAACGCAACTGGGAACGCCTCCTTTGAGTTGGGGCCGCAGTTAAGCGAATTCTTCAGGCAACGCCAGGATAGTGACCAGTTGGAATTAATCCTCGTCACTCCAGACCAACCCCCCATTCGCAAGCGTGTACCTGGAACAACGCGCCAGCAAGTTCTCCAAGTGGCAAGGCAATTGCGCCGTGAAGTGACTAACATCACTAGTCGCCCTCCTGATTACCTTCCTCCTGCTCAAAAAATGCACCAGTGGTTGGTTGCTCCTTTGGAGGCAGATTTAAAAGCCCTGGGTATCCACAACCTCGTCTTCATCATGGATGCGGGGCTGCGTTCCGTACCTCTGCCAGTCCTCCATGATGGTCATGGCTTCCTCGTGGAACAGTATAGCGTTGCTCTGATGCCGAGTTTCAGGTTAACTGATACTCGCTACCAAGACATTAAAAACGCGCAAGTGCTAGCAATGGGCGCATCAAAATTTACCGACCAACCTCCATTACCTGCTGTCCCTGAGGAGCTATCTGCGATCGCTTCCCTGTGGTCGGGTAAATCCTTCCTCAACAAAGACTTTACTCTGAACAATCTCAAGGGACAACGCCGCCAAAAGCCGTTTGGCATCGTCCACCTTGCTACCCATGCCTCATTTCAACCAGGGGAACCGAGCAACTCCTACATCCAGTTATCGGACACTAAACTACGATTGAACCAGCTGCCGGAACTGGGCTGGAATCGCCCACCTGTAGAGTTATTGGTGCTGAGTGCTTGTCAAACGGCACAGGGCAGTGAAGAGGTGGAGTTGGGTTTTGCTGGGTTAGCTGTAAAAGCTGGCGTCAAGTCAGTCCTCGCGAGTTTATGGTTCATCAGCGATGAAGGCACGATGGCATTTATGACGAATTTCTATGATCAATTGAAACGAGCACCGATTAAAGTGGAAGCGCTGCGACAGGCACAGGTGGCGATGCTAAAAGGGGAGGTGAGACTGGAGGATGGCAAGTTGGTGACTTCTCACCAGGTACTACCCTTGCCACCAGAACTAGCCAAGCTGGAAAATCAAAATCTCTCTCATCCCAAATTCTGGGCGGCTTTTACGATGATTGGCAATCCTTGGTAAGTAGGTGAGCATATAGCAGTTCTCACGCTTGATGAGGTACAGAGATTCTGATTGGGGAGAGAGGGAGCAGAAGATTCAGGACTTACGCAGCAAATCTACATATAGGGTGCTCGGCAACGCACCCTGGCCTAGGACTAGGGACTAATGGGTAATTATTGTGTAAGTCCTGAGATTTTTATGTGTGCTGTTGTACGCCGTTCATGACGGCTACTTAATCAGTTTGAGTTGGAAAGAAACAGGAGAATTTCAGTTTAAAAAAACTTTACAAAAAAATCCGGAATCCTGCGACTCCACTTCGTAATTTAGGTTTTCCGAATAAAACGCCTGCTTTCCAAAAAACCTTTGACTACCCAAGCAGGGGAGCTTCTACCTGAAATTCGTAAAATTGAAATGATTCCTAAAAGCAGTTCTTTAATTTCTAAGTTTTCTCAGTTCTTCGATACTTTTTGGAAAAAGATAATAACATCAAAAAAGCTTGATTTGGTAATTACAAGCGTTGCAGTGTTCGGCTTGCTCCTGGGGATGTGGCAGTTTGGCTGCCTACAACCTTTGGAAGTAGCCGCTTTCGATCTCATGGTTCGCCTCCGTCCAGATGAGGGCATCGATCCGCGTTTGCTGGTGGTGGAGATTACAGAGCAGGACATCCAAGAGTTAAAGCAATATCCCGCCTCCGACCGAGTTTTGGCAAAGACGCTAGGAAAATTACAACAGTATCAGCCCATAGCAATCGGTGTAGATTTGGCTCGCAATGTGCCGATAGAACCGGGTCACGCCGAATTGGTTGCTCAATTGGAAAGTCCAAAGGTTATTGCGATCGCCAATATCGGTAATACCGATGTAGAGGCAGTAAGACCTCCTCCTGGAGTATCCCAGGAACGGGTTGGTTTTATCGATGTGGTAATTGACCTCGATAACGTGGTGCGTCGCAATTTTATGCTGGCTCCTATCGACGAGCAAACTACCCTCTACTCGTTTTCCCTACGCGTCGCCCTCGCTTATCTCAAACAAAAAGGCATTGAGCCTCAATTCACCAAAACTGGGGAACTCCAGTTAGGTAAAACCGTATTTAAATGGTTGACCTTCAATTCTGGTGGCTATCAAAACATTGATGATGGTGGCTGTCAAATCCTGCTGAATTACCGCTCGGCTCGTAATGTAGCGCGGCAAGTTAGCCTGACACAAGTCTTGAAGGGGCAGATAGAGCCGAACTGGGTAAAAGACAAGATTGTCCTGATCGGCGCAACTGCGCCAACTGTTAAGGATTTGTTCTATACCCCCTATAGTAGGACGGAACAGGGTATTCCCCGGATGGCAGGAGTTCTGGTTCACGCCCAGATGGTAAGCCAAATCCTCAGTGCGGTTTTGAACAATCGCCGCCTATTTTGGTATTGGTCTGAGGGGTTAGAGGTCTTGTGGGTTGTTGTATGGTCATGGATGGGCGGTGTTTTGGTGGCGCGAAATCCCAATCTTCTGATGACGGGGTTGGGCACTTTAGCCTGTCTGTGTGTTTTGTTTAGTCTTACCTTGGCGCTGTTTATCCAGGGGGGATGGATACCCCTAGCAGCACCAGCTTTAGGATTGATTGCCACTGGCACGGCGGTGGAAGCTTACCACAGGCAACTTCTCCATCGGCAAGAACAGATGGTGATGAAGCTATTAGGGCAACAAACTTCACCGGAAATTGCCAAACAGCTTTGGAACGAACGCGATCGCCTCCTCTCTTCCGGTCTCTTTCCAGGACAAAAGTTGACGGCTACGATGCTACTGTCTGACCTCAAAGGCTTCAGCACCATCTCGGAAAAAATGTCTCCAGAAGAGGTGATGGCTTGGTTAAATGAATACTTGCCTGTCATGGTTCGGGAAGTCCAAAACCACCACGGAATTGTCAACAAGTTTACTGGTGATGGTCTGTTAGCCGTATTTGGGGTACCTATTCGGGCCGCTAACGAGGCGGAAGTCGGGGAAGACGCACGAAGTGCTGTGACTTGTGCGATCGCGATGGGCGATCGCTTACAGGAACTCAACCAGAACTGGCAATCACGCGGCTTACCTGTCGTTCAGATGCGGGTGGGAATTTTCACGGGCCCGGTGATGGTAGGGAGTTTAGGGGGCAAGGAACGCTTGGAGTACGCGGTGATTGGGGACAGTGTAAATATTGCAGCTCGTTTGGAAAGTTGTGAGAAAGACCGTCAACCAAGCGACTGTCGGATATTGATTGCCCACCAAACCCTGGTTCACCTCGGGGAGAAGTTTCAGGTGGAAGCTTGGGGTGCGCTGCAATTGAAGGGAAAACAGTACAAAGTTGATGTTTACCGTGTGGTTGATCGTAAAGCTTAAGCTCATCCCCCGCTTTCTCATCCGGGGGATTTCACGTATTTTTGTCAGTCGTCAGTTGTCAGTTGTATTTTTTAGTTCAATTACTAAATAAAAGTTCATCGAAGTTTTCAAGCCCTTAAATTTATCTACGGGGTTGTTTCATATTTCATCCTTTACACGAAGAGCCTCTAGTTTGATTCGATAAGTGTTGAAAAGTAAGCGATATGCGTTGGAGAAAGCCTCGTACAACCCTCATCACGTTCTGCCTAGCATCACTTTTAGGTTTATTTCTGTCTGGCCTGCCGATGCGGGTACTTGCACAACAGCTCTTACCACAAGTCCAAGGGCAAGCCGGAAGAACGCAACCTCCTACAGGGTTAGCACTGCATATATTACAGGCACAAGTGCCTAAGCTACCACCTCGACGGTTACCAGGAAGGCGGGAACCAGCTGCTGGACGCGGTTGCGAATTTGATCTGCCCCAGATACCTCTAACTGCATTGATACCAGAAACAAACTTGGGGTTGACTATTGCGGCTTATCCAACATTCTTTTTCTATGTCCCTCAAACCTCTGCACAAGAGCTGAGGTTTGTTCTCCTGGATGAAGAAAAAGGAAATCAGGTTTACAAAACAACTTTCACGCCTCCTACTACCCCTGGTATTGTCAGCCTCAGCCTCCCTAGCGACAAAAATTTGCCACCGCTAGAGGTTGGCAAGACCTATCATTGGTACTTTCAAATAAATTGTTCTGCTCAACAACAAGAACAGGATATTGGGAATGTTTATGTAGATGGGTGGGTTCAACGACTCGAACCTAGCTCAATCCTCACTAGCCAATTGGAGAAGGCTTCGCCACGGAAGCGAGTAGAGCTTTATCGAAGCAATGACCTCTGGTATGACGCTCTAACAACCCTGGCTGAACAACGCCGCTTGAAACCTAACGATTTTGCGATCGCTACTGAGTGGGAAAACTTATTGGGGTCAGGGGGATTAAACAAAGAAATTGCTCGAAAACCGATAGTCGGAAGCTGAAGCGGCTGTGGATGCAATTGGCATAATACACTTAGGTCTTCTGTCTTCTGTCCGTTGTCAGTTGTCTGAAGAAAGCAAAAGCAACTGACCACCGACTACTGACAAAGAGCTAGCAGGTAAATATGCAGGCTCACACTCCTCTGATTTTGGTAAGGTAGGGAAACCAACGCTATACCCCGATAGAGGATAGCATCTGGAGTATGTCACCTAGCGGTATTAAGGATAGCGAGGAACCGTGAAAATTCTGCTGGTGGAAGACGAACAGAGCATTGCTGAATTACTGAGAGAAGCTCTTACCAGTCAGCGTTATCTAGTTGATCTGGCGAGTGATGGTCAGGCGGGTTGGGAACTAGCAGAAGCATTCGAGTACGATTTGATTTTGCTGGATTTGATGCTGCCTAAGCTAGATGGCATTAGCTTTTGCAGAAATCTAAGGGCTCAAGGCGATCGCACCCCTATTCTCCTGCTAACCGGCCACGAAACCAGCACTAATAAGGTTATGGGGTTAGATGCCGGAGCAGATGACTATCTAGTCAAGCCTTTCGATTTGCAAGAGCTATTAGCCCGGATTCGGGCTTTGCTACGCCGAGGCAGTGCAACCGCTACACCCGTGCTTGAGTGGGAAAACCTGCGCCTTGACCCTAGTAAGTGCGAAGTTACCTACGACGGACAGCCGTTGCGCCTCACGGCTAAGGAGTACGCTCTACTAGAGCTTTTCTTACGCAACACACAGCGAATATACAGCCAAAGTGCGCTGCTCGATCATCTCTGGTCATTCGAAGAACCGCCGTCAGAGAATACCGTCAGAGCTCATATCAAAAGTTTACGGCAGAAACTTAAGAAAGCCGGAGCGTCACCTGATCTGATTGAGACAGTCTACGGACTAGGCTATCGGCTTAAATCCAGAGAATTGGCAGTCAAGACTCAGAAACCGGAAACTGTTCACTCTTCCGTTTTAATTTCCCATCAGGCAACTGAAGTCAATCAGACTCAGTCACCGATTCCGCCGGAAATGATGGCCCTTTGGGAGCGATTCAAGGACAAGTACAGCGATCGCATCATAATTTTGGAGCAAGCTGTGATAGCTCTACTAGCCGATTCTCTCACTGAAGAACTACGGCAGCAGGCTTTAAGAGAGGCTCACACACTAGTAGGGTCATTGGGTAGCTTTGGCTTGAACGAAGCTTCTCGTCTATCTCGTGAAATCGAACATACATTTCAAGCTGAGGGAACGCTTAGTCAAGCGCACAAGGAGCATCTGTCTGGACTAGTTGTAGCGTTGCGGCAGGAGTTGGATCAACCGTCAGTAAGTTTGGAGCCAATGGAGACATTACAGACAATATCTCTACATCAGTCCACGACCCTAACGCAAAAACCTCGACTGTTGGTTGTCGATGATGATACAGCACTGGCTCTGGCGCTGGTTTCAGCGGCAAAAGCTTGGGGAATGCAGGCAGAGATGGCTTATGACCTATCTCAGGCCAGGGAAGCGATCGCCCAAGCACGACCGGATGTCGTGCTACTCGATCTGTGCTTTCCCGACTCAGTGGAGAACGGGTTTGGACTGTTAGCAGAGCTAACGACCTATCAGCCGCCTGTGCCAGTGCTGGTGTTTACAGCTCAGGAAAATTTTGCTGATCGAGTCAAAGTAGCACGTTTGGGCGGACGCGGCTTTCTACAAAAGCCTGTATCTCCTACTCAGGTGATGGACGCGATCGCTCAAGTCCTGCAACAGTCCAGTACACCTGGGGCAAAGCTGCTAATTGTGGACGATGACCCTCAATTGCTAGATTTTCTACGCACCTTACTGGAGCCTTGGGGATTCAAGCTAACCCTACTAGACGACCCACAGCAGTTTTGGGATACCCTGGAGCAGACTGCACCCGATTTGCTAATTCTAGATGTAGAAATGCCGGAATTGAGCGGCATTGATTTGTGCCAAGTAGTACGCAATGACCCACGTTGGAGTGAGTTGCCCGTGCTGATTCTATCTGCTCGCACTGATGCCCAGACACTACATCAGGTATTTACCGTCGGTGCGGATGACTATGTGAGTAAGCCAGTCGTGGGGCCAGAGCTAGTTGCTCGTGTACTCAATCGCTTGGAGCGAACCCAAATCTTGCACAAGCTGCGGAACTTGAACAGCTAATTGGATTTTGGATTTTGGATTTTGGATTTTGGATTTTGGATTGGTACATCTCAAGTGTCTGAAAATCCCTGTAAGGCAGTGGGGCAAAATCAGCTCTTGCGATCGCAATAACTCTTAACATGAATAAACATAAAATATTGCTATTGAAATCACAAGGAAAGCTTTTATTTAGAGCCACAATAGTTAAAGGCTTCCTTGGAAGAAAATTTTCCTACAAGCCTATTGGGGTTGGCATTGTTAATTTTCCTAAGTTTTGCCACACAAGCTAGATCCCATGCGCAGCTCGCGCACAATGAAGAATGAAAATATCTCACCCAAGCCCCTATTTTCCAGCCAGATACCTACGAGCGGGACTCACAACAAACGATGAAAATCACTCTCCCCTGACTCCCGGCTCCTGACCCCTGACCCCTATTTTTAAGTTAGCAGTATAACTATGATTTCGCTCTTCTGGTTCAGCTTAAGTTTGGCACTTTTCATAACGATTTACTATTTCTTGACTCGCCAAATCACCAAGCGTCAGCAAGCGGAAGCCAACTTTCAAGACCTCTACAACAACGCACCCTGTGGATATCACTCCATAGATAAAGACGGCAACATTATTGCCATTAATGACACAGAACTGAGTTGGTTAGGTTACACCTGGGACGAAGTCATCGGTAAGGTCAGGATTACCGATCTACTTACCCCTGAGTGTGTGGCATTTTTCTGGGAAGATTTCCCTCGCCTCCTAGAACAGGGTGGGGTAAAAGACGTAGAAATACAGATGATTCGTAAAGATGGCACGATTTTACCTGCGCTGATGAATGCATCGGCTACCAAGGATTGGGCGGGTAATTGCGTTGTTCGCGCCACCATTTTTGATATAACTGAGCGTAAGCAGGCTCTTGAGGCGCTACGCAAGAGCGAAGAACGATTCCGGTTGGCAGTTGATAATATCCCCGATTCGTTCGTAATCTACGATGCTCATCGGCGGCTTCAGTTTGTTAATGCTGAAGGACTCAGACGCAGTGGCCTTCCTCTAGAAGCACTCCTTGACCATACCGATGAGGAGATTCACCCGCCAGAACTCACAAATGCCTATCTACCGACCCTCAAACGTGCTATAGATACGCGCACGTTGCAGACAACAGAATGCACGATAACTTTACCGGCTATTAGGAGCACGTATACCCTGGTAGTCACTTATGTGCCGTTGCTGGGTGAGAGAGGGGAAATATCTTCAATTCTCGGGATAACTCACGACATGACTGAGCGCAAGCAGACGGAGGAAGCACTGCGGCAGAGTGAGCGCCAATTTCGGGCAGTCTTTAACGGTGCTCTCAACGCAATGGTCATTGCTAATGATGATGGTAAGTATGTAGATGCTAACCCTGCTGCCTGTGAACTATTCGGTCTGCCCAAGGAGGAACTGATAGGTTCGGCGATTTCGGACTTTGCGGAGCAAGGTTTCGATTTTGTCGAATCGTGGCGTACTTTTCAAGAACAGGGCCAGTTTACAGGCGAGTTTCGCCTCGTTCGCCCTGATGGTACGGTGCGAGAGCTGGAGTATGCGGCAACGGCTGAGTTTTTACCCCATTGTCATTTCTCAGTTCTGCGAGACATCACAGAGCGTAAGCAAGCCGAAGTAGCGTTACGAGAAAGTGAAGAGCGGCTGCGTCTAGCCTTGGATGCCGCCTATATGGGCATTTGGGACTGGAACATCTTGACTAATCAAATTACTTTTTCAGGTCGTTACGAACAGTTGTTCGGCCTAAATTCCGGCACCTTTGGTAGCAGCTATGAAGCTTTTGAGAGCTTTGTTCATCCGGAAGATCGGGAACCTCTGAGTCTGGTTATGAACCAGGCTCGTCTGGAGCGGCAGGACTACCATCATGAATTCCGCATAGTCTGGTCTGATGGTAGCATCCACTGGATTGAAGAAAAAGGGAAATTTCTCTATGACGAGACGGGTCAGCCAGTCCGGACGATCGCGATAGTGATGGATATCAGCGATCGCAAATACCGAGAAGAGCAACTGCGATTGCTGGAATTAGTGGTGGTTAATACTAATGACTCCGTACTCATTACCGAAGCTGAACCTATTGACCCACCAGGCCCCCGAATTGTTTACGTCAACCCAGCCTTCGAGCGGATGACCGGTTACAGCCTTGAGGAAGTAATCGCTAAAACACCACGCATCCTCCAGGGAGCTAAGACAAATCGGGCTGAACTGGCTCGAATTCGAGCCGCTCTCCAGACATGGCAGCCAGTTCGGGTTGACCTGATTAATTACCGGAAAGACGGCTCCGAATTTTGGGTCGATCTGAGTATTGTGCCAGTTGCGGATGAAAACGGCTGGTTTACTCACTGGGTATCGGTGCAGCGCGATATTAGCGATCGCAAGCAAGCCGAGGTAGAGTTACAGCAAAGTGAACAGAAGTTCCGCCAATTCGCAGAAAACATCCATGAAGTGCTTTGGATGACCAATGCGGATGCAAGCGAAATGCTCTATCTCAGTCCCGCCTATGAGCAAATCTGGGGACGCAGTTGTGAAAGCTTGTACGCCAACCCGAAATCGTTCCTAGAAGCGATTCACCCGCAGGATAAGCAACGGGTGATCGCCAACTTCAAGCATAGTGCCACGGGAACGTTTGATATTGAGTATCGTATTGTCCGACCTGATGGTTCAGTGTGCTGGATTCAGGATCGTGGCTTTCCCATCCGGAACGAGTCGGGAGAAATTTACCGTCGAGCGGGGATTGCCCAAGACATTACCCAGCGTAAGCATACAGAGGAAATACTGCGACAGATTAATGAAGAGCTGGAAATCCGAGTCACACAACGGACAGCTGAATTAAAACAAGCCAACGAACGACTGCAACATGAACTTATAGAACGGGAGCGAGTGGAACAGGCCCTACGACAGAGTGAAGAACGCTGGCAGTTAGCGATACGCGGTACTAATGATGGTATTTGGGACTGGAACGTCAAGACTGAGCAAGTATTCTACTCTGCCCGGTGGAAGGAAATGCTGGGCTATGAAGACCATGAGATTGGTAACCACTTCGATGAATGGGAGAAACGAGTCCATCCCGACGATCTTGAGCGGGTGATGCAAATCTACCAGGAACACCTAACCCGGAAAACGCCGTTTTATAAAAATGAGCATCGACTGCTTTGCAAAGACGGCACGTACAAATGGATTTTGACCAGAGGTCAGGCACTTTGGGATGAGGAGGGTAACCCGGTAAGATTAACCGGTTCCCATACTGATGTTAGCGATCGCAGGCAGGCAGAAGAGGCACTGCGCGAAGCGCATACCCAGTTAGAGCAACGCGCTGCTGAACTTACGCAAACTAACCAGGAATTGCAGAATATTCTGGAAGAACTACAGGTCACGCAAGAGGAACTGTACCAGCAGAACGAGGAACTGGTAATCGCTCGTCAGACAGCAGAAGCTCAACGGCAACGGTATCAGGATTTGTTCGATTTTGCTCCCAATGGCTATGTGGTTACTGATGCTAGGGGGACAATTCAGGAAGCCAACCGGGCTACCGGAGACCTACTCGCTTGCGCTCCAAACTCTTTAGTTGGCAAACCGTTAAGCGTCTTCATCCCCGTCCAAGAGCGCAAAGCCTTTCGAGGCCAGTTGAACCGACTGAGAAAGCTACAGCAGGTGCCAACCTGTGAACTGAACTTACAGCCTCGTACAGGCGATCTTTTCCCTGCTGCAATCACGGTGACTAGTGTACAGGACTTACAGGGAAAACTCATCGGCTTACGCTGGCTGATTCGGAACATCACCTCTCGCAAGCAGGCAGAAAAAGCCCTGCGGGAAAGCCAAGAGCAGCTACAGGCAATCCTGGATAACTCCCCTGCGGCGATTTACCTAATAGATGCTCAAAACAGACACCTGCTGATCAATCGCGGCTATGAAAACCTAGTTTCCATGACCAACGAGCAAATCGTAGGCAAAAGCATACACGAGGTTTGGCCTCATGAGATAGCTGATGCGTTTGCGGTGAATAACCGAAAGGTGTTCGACGCTGGAACGGCTATAGAGTTCGAAGAGGTTGCCCCTCATGATGATGAGCTACACACCTATATCACCATCAAGTTTCCTCTACACGATGCCAATGGTGCCCCTTATGCCGTTTGTGGAATCTCCACGGATATTACTGAGCGAAAGCAGGCAGAAGAGGCTCTACGCAAACAGGCATGTATTTTTGAAAACTTATATGATGCCGTCATCCTGACGGACTTGGAATACCGGATTATTGACTGGAACCCAGCAGCAGAAAGAATGTACGGCTATGCTAAAGCGGAGGTATTAGGCAAAAGCTCTGGGATGTTGCATAAACCCAAAGAGTCCGCCGTGCTGAGGCAGCCAATCCTTGATGAGATACTAAACGCTGGTCGTTGGGTTGGTGAGATTAACTTTATTCGCAAGGATGGAACTGAGGGCGTAAGCGAAACAGTCATTGTGCCATTGCATAATGAACAGGGTCAGGCGATCGCAACAATTGGAGTAAACAGCGACATCACCGATCGCAAACAAGCTGAAGCCGCACTGCACCAAGCTTACGACGAGCTAGAAATGCGGGTGCAAAAACGAACTATGGAGCTTTTCAAAGCCAACGAAGAGTTACGGATTGAAAATGCCGAGCGCAAGCGCGTAGAGGCAGAGCTCAAAACTCGTGCTAGGCAGCAAGCCGCCGTTGCCGAACTGGGTCAACAGGCACTGGCAGGTAAGCCACTTGACGACCTCATGAACCAGGCAGTTACTCTGATTGCTCAAATCCTTGAGGTTGAGTACTGCAAAGTTTTAGAACTCCTTCCCGATCGCAACGCTCTACTCCTGCGAACTGGTGTGGGTTGGAAAGAAGGATTCGTAGGACAGGCAACGGTAAGTGTAGGGCTTAATTCTCAGGCAGGCTACACCTTACTTTCCAGGGAGCCGATAATCGTTGAAGACTTACGCAAAGAAGTAAGGTTTAGTGGTGCATGTCTGCTGCGCGAGCATAACGTGGTCAGTGGCATGAGCGTGATTATCCCAGGTCACAACCGTCCGTATGGAGTTTTGGGAGCACATACAACCCGACAACGGAAGTTCACTAAAGATGATATTCACTTTCTCCAAGCTACTGCTAACGTGCTGGCGACAGCCATTAATCGGCAAAAGGCAGAAGAGGCGCTACGTAGAGCACATGATGAGTTAGAAATCCGAGTTCAGGAACGAACCAAAGACCTCTTCAAAGCGAATTCAGAATTGCAACAGGAAATCATAGAGCGCAAGATTGCAGAAGAAGAACGAGCCAAGCTAATTGCCATTCTCGAAGCTACTCCTGATTTCGTTGCCACTGCCAGTATTGATAAACGGACGCGCTACTTAAATAGTGCGGCTCGGAAGGTATTTGGATTTGGGGAAAATGATGATTCTACTAACTTCACTATCCCCAATGTTTACCCGGCTTGGGCTTATGAAATCATCGAAAACGAAGCAATTCCAGTGGCAATGCGTGACGGGGCCTGGGTTGGTGAAACGGCTTTTTTGAGCAGCGATGGACGAGAAATCCCGGTAAGCCAAGTAATTATCGCCCACAAATCACCAGACGGCAGCGTCAATATGCTTTCCACCGTTGCCCGCGACATCACACAACAAAAGAAAATCGCCGCAACGCTGTTTGAATCGGAGCGCCGTTGGCGTAGCTTACTGGAGAATGTTCGCCTAGTTGTTGTGGGTGTGGATAACCACGGCAAGGTTGAGTATGTCAATCCCTACTTCTTGGAATTGGTTGGCTGTACCAAAACAGAAGTTATTGGGCAAGACTGGTTTGAGACTTTCCTACCGCCGCACCAAAGGCATCGGGGGCAAAATAACTTTATAGAATTACTGGAACAGGAATTCTACACGCATAACCACAACATTATCCTCACCAAATCTGGCGAGGAAAAAGTGATTGCTTGGAACAACACACTTTTACAGGATTTGCAAGGCTATGTGATTGGCACACTGAGCATTGGTGAAGACATCACGGAGCGTCAGGTCATAGAGCGGATGAAAGACGAATTTATCTCCGTTGTGAGCCACGAACTACGCACACCGTTGACCTCGATTCATGGTGCCTTGAATCTGCTCTCTAGTGGTTTGGTAAATATGCAGTCTGATAAGGGTCAGCGTGTCATTGAAATTGCGGCGGAAAGCGCCGAACGTTTAGTGCGGCTCGTCAACGATATCCTTGAGCTGGAACGTTTGGAGTCAGG
>DATNPI010000177.1:0-5401 GCA_036703325.1 Coleofasciculaceae cyanobacterium | reverse complement strand
ATTCGAGAGGATGAGCGGTTTCAGGCTTTGATTCAGGAGGAAAGCGATCGGGAAGAAGGAGAAATAGACGATCGCGAATGGCTCCAAGCAGCAGCTACTAATCCAGCCTCTGATTTCCTAAACAACCCTGAAGAAGACATCTACAATTCAGCCGATTCATTACAACTCACAATTAACTATCCTGCCACGCTTCCAGAGGCTCTACAACAAACACGAGAACAGTTTGAGCAAGAGGCTAAATGGGCAATGGCAGTCAAGCTGTTTGAGATGAAACGTATATCTTCGGGGACAGCAGCTCAATTAGTAGGTACGGATAGAGTTACTTTTCTGCTGAACTTGCATCGTTATGGCGCAGTCATGATTGACCTCGAAGAAGAGGAACTTTTATCCGACCTAGAGAATGCCTGAGACTGAAAGAATTGTAATCGATGCTGCGCCACTCATTTCCCTTGTAGCAGCTCTGGGTGATTTAAAAGTCCTACAATCTCTTTACTCTCAAGTGCTAGTTCCTTTTGAAGTCTGCCAGGAAATACTTGTAGGCGGTTCCAGCGGCTTTGCAGTAGCAGAATTTGAGGCTGCCAGTTGGTTACAAAAATGGCCAAATCCTCTGGAGATTTCCCCGCCTTTGCTCAGTTCTTCGCTGGATCGAGGTGAGGCAGCTGTGATTCAACTAGCTATCAATGAAAAAATCCCAACTGTATGCATTGATGAGACAGTTGGCAGGCGTTTTGCCAAGTTGAATGGACTCTTACTCACAGGTTCTATTGGCATTTTGCTGCGTGCCAAGAAGGAAGGATACCCATTCTCTATGCAAGAAGCCATTGAGCGGATGAAAAACCGAGGTATTCGACTGAGTGAAAAAGTTGTAAATTTTGCGATCGCTCAAGCTGGTGAGAGTAACTGCTCTGACAACACCTTTTAATTACGACACTCTCAGAAATACCTTATCAATTCTTTGGCACCGACTTGTCACGTTTGGCGCTATCGCCCATTGGCATGGTTAAGCTGTTGAAATAAATGCTGCCGATCGCGAATAAAAACACCAGGTAAGCTACTGCTTGAACCAGATAGATTTTTGACCGATAGCCAAATAAAGCTTTCAGGACTACACCGGGAAACTTGTTATCCGGTAAGACGTTAGTCGTATTCCAGACCATCGGCCCTAGAAGGCAGGATGGGTCTTTAGCAAAGTGATCATAGTAGAAGCACAAGCCTTGTGACTGAAGGTTCATCTGCGCTAAGGCAGCAGCCGCTTGGTCAAAATGTCTCAATGCACCAATAACTAAACCAGCGACGATGAGAAGCAACAAGACGCCCATCACCTGGAAAAAGGTGCGGATATTAATCTTGACACCCCACTTGAACAGGAGAAAGCCGATCGCTACTGCCCCTATCAAGCCGCTAAATGCTCCCAGTACTGGGATTAGCCCTTGTTGAAGGTTGGCAATGATAAACACAACGGTTTCAAAGCCTTCTCGCAACACAGCAATGAAAATTAAGCCGAAGATACCCCAACCGGCAGTTGTACCCTGTTTGATTGCCGATGTGACGTTTCCTTCAATTTCTCCTTTGAGAGAACGCGCTTGCTGCGTCATCCAAATCAGCATCCAACTGAGTAAGGCGATCGCAATTACACCAAAGACGGCTTCCAGCAACGGCGAAATCACTGGTGCGTACTCTGGATAGGTAATACTCAAAGCTTGAATGCCCCAGCTGAACAAGACACCAACTAGGGCACTAGCGACAATCCCCGCCACAACACCGGCATACACCCACGAGTTCAACTGTTCGGCTTTGGCTTTTTTCAGGCAAGCCAGGACAATCCCTACAACCAGGGCGGCTTCCACACCTTCCCGGAGGGTAATTACAAACGTCGGTAACGCTGCACTAAAATCCATATCTTGTATGAGCGGGTGTTAACTGTGGGTGGGAAGAATTTTGCAGAAAGCACTCTGACTTTTGAACAAGAGGATTCTTGACTCGGAAAAGTCCCTAGCTAAAGTCGCGCAACATTTTTTTGATTTCTATGTTGTGCAATTCTTCCTGACCAATTTGCGTGCGGGCAAATTCTTCAAGGTAAACGCTGGCATTTTCTACTGTATCCAGTAATTTTTTATACATTTCCAGCGCTTTTTTCTCATGGTTGAGGCTTTCCTCTAGAATATCCCGCACTGAGTGTTTGTAGCTTTCCTCAATCGGAGCAATCCGCTGGCTAGGATGACCCTCCAAACCTGTGAGAATTTCTCCTACCTGTTGGGCATGGAGTAAGGACTCACTTGCCTGAGCCTTGAAAAATGCCACAATTGGAATCCGGTTGGGACCTGTGACCATCAAGGAATAGTGAGTGTAACGCACTACCCCGGCAAGCTCAAATTCCATGATGGAGTTGAGGAGGTCGGTGGTAGCTTTTAAATCAAGATCCTTCATCGTTCAGTGTTACGTTATCGGTTGTTTTGAACTACTCATGATTTCATCGGTATTCATCTCAAAGTTCACAGCCAGACACAGGACAAGTGAGAAGCGATCGCCTGAGCGTAGAGTACTGATTATTAAGGCGTTTGCGCGTACTCACTCACAGAGTCTGAGAGGGATTGAATCGCCCCGACCGCCTGTGCTTGGTTCGGTTTTGCTGCTTTCATCAAGTTGTTCACTTGAGTAACACCTGCTGAAATCTTCTGGTGGGATTCTGGAGCTTGGCTTTTGACACTGTTCTGGATTATCTTTTGATTCCAGTTGTCGCTAAAACCCTTGACATAATCCTTGGCTTTACCAACATCGTTGGCTTGCAAGGCCTTAGCGGCGGCAGGCAAGTAGCCATTTAACTTCCCTAAAGTTTGCTTGACATACTCAGTGTTAGCGGCAGTAGAGTTGGCGGGTGCTGCATTGGGCTTAGCCTTGGGACTACCTGCTGCGGGGGACCCAGCCGCTCCAGGACTAGCCTTCGGCTTTTTACGGACTGCCACAGGTGTTGGGGCAACATTTTGGTCGGCTTGCTCGTCTTGATTACAACCTGTGACCAGCACAAGCAGGAGTACACTAGCAACCACCACAGAATTGAAACGCATCATTTCCTAAACTCCTCAAAAATTAAGCGAATAGTCTTGGGTGTTATTTGTCTACGCCGCCGTCTATCTGGACGGCAAGCGGCTACGAATACCACAACGACTGCTACAACTATAATTGTCAGCTTCATCAAGATAGTAAATTACAAAACTGACAACTGGAAAGAATTATTTTAAGGAGAATTTGACCGCCAAGCCTACTCATCGGGTAGTTTTTTCAGGTCAAATGGTGGTGCGCTAGCCGCAAATCAAGGCAGCGCTACGATAAACGGCATCATTTCAACTCTGTTCTCGACTTGACTTGTGTTGGGACTTGAGGGGTCTTTTCTGTGCCATGTTATTTCTCGCTGAGACGATAGGACGACCTGTTAAGCTGCGGAAGTAAATGCCGCCAATGGTGAGCAAAAACACGGCATAACCCACGGCTTGAACCCAATAGAGGTTTTGGGTGTAACCAAACATTGCACTCAGAAGAAGACCAGGAAACTTGTCTTCGGGCAAAATTTTCGAGGTATCCCAAACCCTCGGTCCCAATATGCAAGAGGGGTTCTTTGCAAACCGTTCGTAGAAGAAACACATCCCTTGGGATTTCCGATCCATCTGGGCAAGGGTATGAACAGCGCTGTCGAAATGTCCGAGAGATGAGACAACCAACCCAGCAACAATCAGGAGCAACAAAACGCCCATCACCTGAAAAAATCGGCGGATGTTGATTTTGATGCCCCATTTAAACAGCAAAACGCCAATCCCGGCGGCTACCGCAATACCTGCGATCGCACCAAGGGTAGGAATCAAGCCTTGTTGGAATTTGGCAAAAATAAATAGAACAGTTTCAAAGCCTTCTCGGAGGACGGCAATGAACACTAAGCTAAAAACCCCCCAACCCGGATCATTACCCTGTTTGATGGCATCGGTGACGGCCCCCTCAACTTCGGCTTTCATAAATCGCGCCTGCTGAGTCATCCAAATCAGCATCCAACTAAGCATGGCGATCGCAATTACGCTAAAAACTCCCTCCATTAGAGGTTCAATCACCGCAGCATATTGGGGATAAGAGGCGCTTAACCCCTTACTTACCCAGCCGAACAAGACGCCAACCAGGGCACTAGCAATCAGTCCAGCGCCAACACCAGCATAAACCCAAGGGTTAAGTTGGGTAGCGCGAGCTTTTTTGAGCAAAGCCAGCACAATTCCTACAACGAGGGCAGCTTCAACTCCTTCACGTAGGGTAATGACAAAAGTCGGTAATCCAGCACTAAAATCCATGATTTGTTCGTTGTCATATCACTTCCGTTTACATAGTCATTATTAAATTTTCACCCCCTCACCCATCTCACCCTCTCACCCTCTCTCTTCCATCACGTCTCTACCTTTTGAGCGTTATTCTCAATGGTCTTAACCAACTGAGTCACTTTGTCTGGAGGCAGTACAGGTGTTGCTGGTGCTATGGCTGATGGCCAAACAGTTTTCAACTGCGTCATCGTATCGGCGATCGCTTTTTGCGCTTCCGGATTTTTTTTGGTCAGTGGTTCGGAGATGTTGTTTCTCAACGTATCGGCATAGTTAACAAATCCCCGTGAGTCTTGATATTCAATCACTGCCGCAATTTTGCCGTTGGCAACTGCCGCCCCATACTCAGAATTCGCCGTATCCAATAAACCATTAATTACCTTAAGGGCAAATTCCGGCGACTTCCGTTGAGTTTCTGGCAAAGCTGCGATCGCCTCATCCACTGCTTTCATAGAAGCCTCAAACTGAGTCCCAAGCTGAGGATCATTGGGCTTGGACTTCACCAAATCTTGCAAACTGAGCAACTTCGTTTTAAATTCTGAGACGTTGCGTTCCTTCAACTGGTCTTCCACATCAACGTAAATTTCTTCGACTGGGTGACCGATGTGAGGTTCAGCCTGATCGGGTTTTTTTAGATCCAGCAGTTCTTTGGCAACCAGCATATGGCCTTTCATCAAACCCAGCTTGACCATGTAATCAACGTCTTTAGCTTCGCCTGTGAGGACAATATCCTCAATCGTCACTTGATCCTTGATCTGATCGAACTGCTCTTGGGTAATCACCTTTTTTGTTACTAGTTCCTCAGGACTGGTGTAAGGACGGCTCGCCTGAATCTTGTTAGATAACGCTGGGATGCCCAATTGGGCTTCAAATTTATCCAATTCTGAGAGAATGGCGCTGTTGATGTTGATTTTTGGCTTGCCACTAGTTTGATTGTTCGCTGTGGTAGCGGCGGGACTTGAATTAGTCGCCTGTGTTGGTTTTGAGGTGTCACCTGTATTTTGTGTCTGAGTACAGTTTGTCAGAACAACCAACATGACGGCGGCGAA
>DATNPI010000167.1:0-3363 GCA_036703325.1 Coleofasciculaceae cyanobacterium | reverse complement strand
AACCCGTTATTTAACCAAGCCAGTTGAACCCAGTCAGTTACTCGAAATTGTGGATAAATGTGTTGAAAAAGACAATATTAGTTTTTCTGCTTGAATCTGGAAAATCTTCAACGCATCTTCATGTTTTCTTGATTAAATTCTACTAATTTTAGTCAAGAAATGTAGCAAAATGATAATTAGCAACTCATGCTAATTTCAACTCATCCTCCAACACCATTTAACTCCTGAACCTTCAGAAATATCGTCATGCAAACTCAGCAATATCTAACATTTCGATTGCACGATCTGCAATACGGAATTGAGGCAGCGCTGGTTCAGGAAATGCTCCCACTTCCGGAACTAACACCCATCACCGAAGCCGCCACCGATATTATCGGAGTTCTTAATTTGCGGGGACAAATTGCGCCAATCATGCATCTTGATTTACTTCAAGAGCATCGCGTAAAAGGTTGCCATCTTAGCGATTACGTTATCGTTATGCAGTGGGAGGGCTTGCAATTTGGCATAGTAGCTCACCAGGTCAATGAAGTGCTAGAACTGGATAAAGCAGTAATAGCAATTGAATCACCTGATGAACTGATAATTGATATCAACGCTGCATTTATTTCCGGATTCGCTAAGGTAGATTTTGGCAACATTGTACTGCTCGATCCCAAGACATTAATTGGTAAGCTGGATGCTATACTCCCGTTGATTTGGGACGCACAAATGCAGCTAGATGTAGTAGCATCTCCTCCAATTAGCGATGTCGAGCATCAGCCAGAAAAGGAAGTATTACAGCAGGATGATGAACTCTTAACACCCAAGATTCTCTCCAGGTTTTACGACCTGTACTGCCCTAACGCCACCACCGAAGAAAGGGCAATTTTTCGGCAGCGTGCTGATAATCTTAGGCAGTCAATTGAAATCTCAAAGGTTACAAACGAGCTAATGCCCCTGGCGGTAATTGGCTTGGGTCACGAATACTTTGGGCTGGACTTAGAACTGGTGCATGAGTTTACCGATATCAGCAATTTGACACCAATTCCCTGCTGCCCGAACCACATAGTCGGCAACATGAATTTGCGGGGAGAAATTATCACCTTAGTCGATATTCGGAATGTTTTGAATCTCCCTGCCGTCCCGGTCAGGGTTGGTTCTAAGGTAGTGGTAGTTCAGGTTGACGATATTGTTGCCGGACTGCCCGTAGATCAAGTGTTGGAGATGGTTGATCTGAACTCTGGTGACATGACACCGTTAACCGGAATCTTGTCCGATCTTAGTGAGCAGTACCTCCGAGGAACTGCTTTTTTTCAGGAAAAAATGCTGAGAGTTTTGGACTTACCAAAACTTTTAACACAGGGGGGGCTTGCCGTGAATGAACAACCTTAAAAACTAGCCATTAGTCATCAGCGATTAGTCATTAGTCATTAGTTTTTTGTAAGTCCGCCTCTTGTGGGTGTTAGCACAGCGTGGCGAAGTCCAAAAACTAGGAACTAGAACTAGTTCAATCCATACCGAGTGGTGCGTTTAGTCAACTAATGGCTAATGAGTAAGGACTAATTACGAGCCTAATCAAAAGTAATTTTCGAGTAACTTTGGAGAAAGAGAAATGATGCAAGCGACACAGATGATCCAAAACCAGGTGATGCCAGAGAAGCATAAAAAGCAACGCCGTATGTCAGTGGGTCAAATCGTACCCATCGGCTTTGGAGCTGTGCTTGTATTGGCAGGTATTGCTACGACGGTTACTGAATTTGCTAAGGCTAACTTGAAAGAAACTCAAGGACGGGTATCCCACACCTATCAAGTACAGGCACAGTTGAGGCTAATCGAAAAAGACCTAGTAGACGCCGAAACTGGACAGCGCGGATTTCTGGTCACTAATGCGGCTAACTACCTGGAACCCTATGATGCTGGACGAAAAAATTTCCAAGCGCACATTGATGAATTAAAAAAGCTAGTCAGTGACAACCAAACCCAGGTGACAAGGGCTGAAGCGGTACAACAAAAGGCTCAACAGAAATTCGCTGAATTGGAAGAAACGATTAATCTGAAAAAAGCTGGCAAAGACAAAGAAGTGCTTGCCCTGGTGCTGACCAACAAGGGTAAGCAGATTTTGGATGAGATCCGGGCTAACCTTACTACAATGAACCAGGAAGAGCAGAAGCTTTTAGAGGAAAGACTAAAAGCATCAGAGCAAGTTCAGGTAGTGTCATCCATCGTTGGTTGGGGTGGATTGTTGATTGAAATAGGAGCCGGACTCTTCGTCTCGTATTACGTTGCGAATTACATCGCCCGTCTGATTATTGGCCCAATCACTGACGCTGCGAAGGCGGTAGCCTCGTCTTCAGCAGGTATTGCTAACACTGTAGAGAAGCAGGAACGGGCAGTCTTGGAGCAGACTTCCTCCGTGAATGAAACCACCGGCACTATCGAGGAGTTGGGATCTTTTGCGCTCCAATCGGCTGAACAAGCTGAGGTGGCTGCTGGAGGTGCGAAGCAAGCCTTATTCCTCGCCGAAGGAGGAACTCAAACTGTAGGTCGCACGATTGAAGGTATTTCGAGTTTGAGAGACCAGGTAACAGCGATCGCCAACCAAATTATCCGACTTAGTGAACAAACCGCTCAAATCTCAAGCGTATCCGACCTGGTGGCAGATTTGGCGAATCAAACCAACATGCTGGCTCTAAACGCTGGGGTAGAAGCAGCCCGTGCGGGTGAACAGGGGAAAGGGTTTGCGGTAGTAGCGGCTGAAATTCGTAAACTGGCAGACCAAAGTAAGAAGTCAGCTGATCGAATTAACTCGCTGGTTAACGAAGTGCAAGCAGCGATTAACTCGACCGTTATGGTAACCGACGAAGGCACCAAGAAAGCAACGGTGGGTATCGAACTAGCTGAAGACGCGGGCGACGTGTTCGCAAGTATTGCCGACTCTGTTAACCAGGTGTTCCTCAATACCCAACAGATTGCCCAGAGTGCTAAACAGCAGGCCGTCACCGTGCAGCAGGTCGTAGCCGCCATGAACGTCATCAACTTAGGAGCAAAAGAAACAGCTACTGGCATTATCCAAGTCAAAGACGCGACCAGCGACCTGAACAAAGCTGCTGAAAATCTTGAGGCTGTTGTTTAAAACTTGCACAACGCAGGAGTCAACTGAAGGTTGAAGTGTGAAGGATGAAGTCTGAAAAAACTTTAGGGACTTTTACCGTAGATTCTATATTTTCATCTTTTATCCTTCATCCTTCATCCTTCATACTTTCTTTTTGGTCATGATGATACAAGACGAAGAACTACGCACTCTTTATAAAGAAGCCAGTGCTGACCATATCCAAAAAATTGAAGCCGGATTGCTCCATCTGGAAAAAAATCCTCTAGATCAAG
>DATNPI010000161.1:0-2246 GCA_036703325.1 Coleofasciculaceae cyanobacterium | reverse complement strand
CCTATGGTTGTGAAAACACCATGAATAAATCCAGAGGTAGCTGATCTTGTGGAGACAGCCAATACACTAACACTGGGAATAGAAGCCAGAACAACCATCGCACTGAATAATGCAACAATGGTGCTAAATGTCATACTGCTTTGCTCCCGGCATAACAATTAAAAGCAATGTCACTGAATTAAGAGTTTAGCGACAATTAAGGTAAAAGCTTCTCTTGAAGGCAGTTCCCATGAATGAATTAGTTTTTCTGCCTGCTCATGAATTGGCTAAGGGTATCTGCGATCGCTCTTTTTCTGCCGTTGAAGTTATTGATGCACATTTAGCACAAATTGGCAAGCATAATGCTAAGTTGAATGCGATCGTCACGTTGGATGAAGAACGCGCACGAGAACGCGCAAAAGCAGCGGACGAAGCCCTTGCCAGAGGTGAATATTGGGGTGTACTTCATGGCGTTCCCATTACCGTTAAAGATTATTTAGCCACCGCTGGACTGCGAACCACCAGTAGCTATCCACCCTTCGCTCATTACGTTCCCACTGAAGATGCGACGGTCGTGGCTCGTCTTCGGGCGGCAGGAGCTATCATTTTGGGCAAAACCAATCTACCGATGTTCGCTCAAGGCATCCAGACCGATAGCCCTCTATTTGGTCGCACCAATAATCCCTGGAACCTTGAATGTACACCAGGGGGGAGTACGGGCGGGGGTGCAGCAGCAGTGGCGGCGGGGTTATCTCCTTTGGATCTAGGTGGGGATATTGGTGGATCGATTCGGATTCCGGCGCATTTCTGCGGTATTTTTGGATTCAAACCCACCGAGTATCGGGTTTCTAATGCTGGTGTGGTGGGTCGCAAGGCTGGTTCTCTGACCTCGGTTCGACATCTGCGGGTGCTCGGTCCCCTGGCACGCTCTATTGCAGATCTCCAACTGTGTCTGTCTCTGATTGAAGGAGTGGATAGTTGGGATTGGCACGTTCAAACTGCACCAATAGAGACGAGTTGTGAATTTCCCCTCACTCACTACCGTTTCGCTTGGACTGATGATTTTGGTGGGGTTCCCGTTACTGCTGACACGCGGAGGACTCTGGAAAAGTTGGCAATTGAGTTAGAATCGTTAGGCTGTCGCGTCGAGCGTTGCAGTCCACCTAATTTTAATGTTGCCGACGCCCTACGAACCTATGGTGCGATCGTTGGAACGGAATTGGGGATTGCAGAACCTTTACTAAAACGAGTCCTCGCTCCGATATTCGCTAATGTTATGAGTGGTTTACTTTCTGAAAGCCCCTTGGCACAGGGTATTTTGCAAGGCGCTAAGTTGAAGTTGAGGGGTTATGTGGAGGCGCTGACTCAACGGGAAGCGCTGATTGGAAAACTGGATGCGTTCTTCTCGGAGTGGGATGCCTGGTTGTGTCCGGTTACTTGCGGTGCGGCGTTTCCCCATGTCAAGCTCAAAGGCAACTTGGACAGCTTATTCAAAGTGCTTCCGGTTGATGACCAAATCCTTGCTTACAATGTCTGGGGTTTGACCCATGCCCCAATCTTCAATCTGACTGGTAATCCGGTGGTTGTCATTCCAGTGGGGCAAAGTCAGAACGGGCTACCGATTGGAATTCAAGTGGTGGGTAAGCGATGGCGGGATAGAGGGTTATTGGGTATTGCTCAGCAATTGAGTGATGTGGTTGGAGTGTGGCAGGGTCCACCTGGGTACTGATTGCTGAGTCTGGAGCATAAGCAATGACGGTGGCAGACGAACTACTTCAAGATAACTAAGGCTTTATTACTAAAAATACTCCAACAGCAATCATTACACAGCCAGCGGCAATGTTTATTCCTTTTCTTATTTGGGAACTAATAAGTAATCTAGCTCTATCCGCCATGAATGCATAACCAAGTTTTACGCCGCCTACAGCCACTATAGTAATTGCTATGATGATGCTGGTGTCAAAATAAGATATTTTTGAAATATCAAGAAAAGCTGGAAAAAAACCAAGATAAAATAAGGTCGCTTTTTGATCGGCTAATGTAATAGACAGTCCAGCCAGAAAACTGGACAGCAAAGAGGATTCCATAACCTCCGCTGTCTCCACGTCCTTCGATTTTGACCTACATAGCCCTATTCCCAACAATATAAGATAAGCGCCACCAAAGTATTTTATTAGGACAAATAGGCTCCCCATCGTTTCAGCAAGAAACGATAAACCCCAAATGGCTATTATTATGAAAATGATGTCACCAAGCACTATCCCTAT
>DATNPI010000649.1:0-5760 GCA_036703325.1 Coleofasciculaceae cyanobacterium | reverse complement strand
CATCACCTCAATACAGTTGGGGGCCAGATAATCATCATCATCCACTGGCTTAATCCAATCCCCAGTTGCCAGTTCAACACCAGCGTTTACCGACTTTGAGTGACCAAGATTAGCTGAATTGCGGTGATAAATCAAACGCTTGTCATCGGGATTTGCGATCGCTTCACACCGTTGTTGAACATAAGCTTGTGTGCCATCTGATGAACAGTCGTCAACGACAACCACTTCACAAGGCATAGTTTGAGCAAGAGCGCTATCAATCGCACGCTGCAACAAGGTTAGGCGATTATAAGTCGTGATAACAATGCTAAATTTCATAACTTTTTCCCGCAGAACACGCTCTGGGAACTATCAGAAACTGTAAAACATTTCACCACTCTATCTGTAGTCCTTGTGAACTCAAGTATTGTTGTAATTTCGGCATCAGTTTCCGTGGGACAATCGCTGCCGGAGTCAAATCGGGTTGCTTTTGATCGAGGAGCCAACCCGCTGTTGCTCCCGCCGCCGCGCCGATAGCCCACTCGCTGTAGTGTACGCGGGTGACAGAATTAACGATGTGAGTGACGGCAAGAGCTTTGCCACCGATGAGTAAGTTGTCAATCCGCTGAGGAATTAAGCTCTCCAAGGGAATATGAAGCGGCCGGACATTAATCTCGTTGGTTGGCGCTGCTTGAGCAGAATTCGAGGGTTGCCAGTTGCGATAGCGACACCCATGTAAATCAATACTATAGTGAGCCACGGCTACAGACGTTTCCCTGAAGTCGCGCCCACCTGACATATCCCTCCTTACATCCGCCTCCTGAATCATAAACTGGGTCTGTCCGTAGGCTTTTCGTCCCAAAATCCGTCGTCCCTCCCGGATGTAAGGCATCATGCTCAACCCCGAAACCGTGCCCATCATCGACTCGGTTCCCGATAGATGGGTTAGAGGAAAACCTGGCTCGCTTTGGGTTTCCATTAACCATTCTGAAAACAGTAGCGCATGATTTTCTCCGTCTTTGAGGGCACTCAAGGAAAGTCCACCCATCCAGTTCTGACGTTGCCCAGAGGTGAGGAGCTGTTTTGAGGACATAATCAGTGGTGGATTCATCCAATTCCAGTCGTTACCTCGATTCCAGTTGACCAGAGTCATGTCTCCAGGAGAGGGACTTCCAACAAATGGATTGTTGCGTTCGAGACTGACAACACGTCGATAATTAAAAAAGCTCTTACCCGTGAACATGGGAAACCCTTCCAGAGAGTATTCCCGCCGATGCTCCTTTTTTGAGAATCCAGGTTGGATTTTCGCCAGTTGAGTACGGCTTGCCCCCCGATCATCTCGAATGGCTAACATGAAGGGATAGGTGAACGCCTGCGTACATTCTGGATTGTCTTTAAGAGCCGCATTGATTTCACCAGTTGTGGTACGAGATTCCGTCCCCAGGCGATGCCGAATGCCCGCCCATCCCACCAACTCACCAGTATCTGTAGCATCAATCACTATCAGTCGTTTCTTCGCTGGCGCTTGCAGACGCAGAGGCACTTTCTCAAACTCAGCCGTGTTAAACCAGGAATACCAGTCGTTTAATTCTTGAGAGAGCCGACCTTTAGGCAGATAGTTGGGGACTAGTGGTTTCCGTCGCACTGCATGGATTGCGGTAATCTGCTTACCTGTGTTGTCAAAGTCAGCTCCTTTGAAGGCAATTGAGGTTCCCCATCGACTGCCACGAGCCTTTGACGATGAAGACTTTAGCTGTTTTTCCGCCGCTGCGGCTCCGGCATTCGGTGGAAAGCAGAGCCTACCCACCCAGCAGCTATTGATGTCGGCTACTCGTTGCGGGGAAGAGACTTTAGACCAAGCGGGAAGTTTTACAGGTTGCTCTGTGATCAACTGCTTGAACTGGAGCCAGCTCTCTGAATCATTCTCCAACAGGCGCATCGCCAGCGATTCATCTACCGCTGAGACTCCTTGGGAGCTGATTTGTCCTCCTAGCCAAGGGGTGACTTCGATTAAGCAAGTCTGTGCTCCCGATTTCATAGCATGCGAAGCCGCTGCCACCCCCCCTAAGGAGCCACCGACAACGACGACTTCGCACTCCCAAACCTCTTTAGCCGCAGGAAGGGGAGAGGGCACAGGCCAGCCAGTAGGTGTGAATAAAAGTTTGGCTTTTTCCGTTGGGGTAGGAGTCGGCTGCTTTTCCCCGCTTGGCTGTATCTGGATCAAAGCTAGATTGGAGAGCCATTCTTGATAGTGGGCATAGAAGACACTGACGCTAATTCCAGCCAGAAAACCCAAGACTGACATCAGTTTGATAAATTTGTAGGGAGATGAACGTCGCTTCATATCAAATCCGTTACAATGCCCATATTTCTCGAAAAGGTGGGAAGCGGGGAAGAAATAGCATCTTGGCAATCTTTATGTACAAAAATGCTACTCCATCCTCCATCAAAGTCTGTCTAATGGTCGTTTCGTTTATCACGCGAAGATGATATCATACCAAACCCATTAGCCTAGCCCCTTTTGTTTTCTCGTCGTAGAGGCGTTCTGCCGGAACGTCTTTACAAAGTTTTGTGAGCTGGGAGAAAAGAGGGTAGCGAATCCAGATTGGCGATCACAAGTTTGGCTATGGGGCAGTTATATGCTTGTAGATAGGAAGGCTCTTGTCAGAAGCGATCGCGCCTCAAAACCATCAAGGCAGCTTTATTTTGGAAAATAAAAAAATAATGTTTGGGTGGTAGTAATGAATGATCTAGACCACTGCTACAAAGTGCTGGGACTCTTGCCAGGAGCATCAAAAGACGAAGTGAACCAGGCTTATAAAGATTTGGCCTTCATTTGGCATCCTGATCGCATCCCTGAAGATAATCACAGACTAAAGCAAAAAGCTCAGGAAAAACTCAAAGAAATTAATCAAGCTCGTGACAAGTTACGGTCAATTAAACCCAGTCATCAAGCTCAAACGCGGACTCCCCAGCACCAGCCAAAGCCAGCATCCCGTGAGCGATCGCCAAAATCTGGTTCTCACACCAAATCGCCGTCTCAATCTCACCATCAGGCTCGTCCATCAAATCCCGACTTAAGTGGAGCTGACTTTCGGGGAGCTTCTCTTAAAGAAAAAGATTTGTCAGGAAGAAATTTGAGCAATGCCGACCTGAGTAACGCCAACCTGAGTGATGCGTTTTTACATAAGATCAACCTTCAGGGAGCTAACTTGGAGAAAGCCAACCTCTTCCGAGCCAATCTGTTTCAAGCTAACTTGCGTAACGCAAACTTACGGGATACTAACTTAATTGGTGCCGATTTAAGTGGAGCCGACTTGAGTGGAGCCGATTTAAGGGGAGCCAAGGTTGGGGTACGTGACCGATTGCTCGTGAAACTAACGGGAGCTAATTTGACAGACGCAATTATGCCAAATGGCACAATTTACTCGTGACCAAACAATTTTGGATTTTGGATTTTGGATTGTGGATTGGACTAAAGACGATCAGACTATAATCTTGGGCTGTTCCAGAGATTGTCCCAGTGTTTTGTCCAGATTTGGCACAAAAACGGGTAATGTTCGTCGTACTGATTGTTGTGCTTTTGACGATCTTCTTCAATCGCAAGCCACAATGAGCGCAGTTGTTGCCAGGTAGAGCAGTTTTGAATCTGACAGGCAACAGCATTTTGCCACTGTCGCAACTGGCGGTAACTGATGAATTGACCGCCTCGATCTGTGCGATGGACGAAGATGACGTATGCCCAGCATTCGATACGCACCATCAGATACTTGGGAATTTTTAGGAGTTGAGCGATCGCGCCTATGGTAATGCGGAATTTCTGACGAGGCTGGAGACGGCGAAATAGAGGGGTCATGATGGCTTTACTCCTCGGTTTACCTCTCCCCCCTTCCCTCGTAAGGAAGGAGGGCTGGGGGGGCTAGGTCTTCCGAGTCGGCGTCTTCTGGCGTGATGTCAAACATGATTTCGTAGGAAACGTTTGGAATCAGTCGCTTGAGGATTTTCAGATGTCCCTCGGCATCAACTCGACGACGAAAGCGTCCGACGATTTGGGACTGCATATTGGGGAAGGGGCGAATGATACACCACGGATTCAGCTGGGCTTTGTAGGTCATGAGACTCTCCTAGATTTACCTGCGGGTTGTTTGGCTAATGCGCTTTGAATGATGCTTTGAATGATATTGAGGAGGCTTTGGCGGTTGGGGGCTTCGTTTTCGGGATGATGAAGTACCCAGGCGCTAATGGGAGCGGGTTGATAGGTTAGCGTGTAGCACTCCGTTGTTTCTCTGTTTACCCCCCCAGCCCCCCTTGCTAAGGGGGGAGTAATATAGATAGTCCAAGCTGCTTGCTTTGGTCGTTTACGGATTGTGTAGCCGTGTTTTTTGAGGACGGCTTTTATGGCAGCAACGTCTGTCGCGACTCGCAGGGCTTCGGTCGCTTTGGATTTCCTCATGGGTATTGGGAATAGTAGATGGATTGTGGAGTGCGATAATGCACTCGGCGGTCATATGCCAAGGTTCTGGCAGACGTGATGCCTGCTCAGGCTTCGCGTAAACCTGTCAATTCACTATGAAGGCATAGCAAAGCTGGCAATTAGCAAATTACTTGCCAGAGCCTAGTGAGAATGACAGTTTATGTAAGACACTGAGGACAGGCATTAAAAACGGTTGCTAACCACCCTAAAGGCGGCTTTCCGGTTGCTTGCCTGTAGTTGTTGTCTATCTATACGTCATATTCCCACGTCAAGGAACTTACGTCAACCTGTCGTGACTAGATGTCGTAATACGTTTTCATGACAGAAGAAAAACAAGCAAAAGAAGGAGAAGCGGCATTAAGGCAGTTGAGGGAGCGCTCTGGCTTAACTCAAGAAGAACTTGCTAGACGAAGCGGAATTCCACTTCGCACATATCAACGCTGGGAGACGGGTGAATCGTCTGCTAGACCTAGCATTCCGCAAATTAAGGCGCTGTGCAGAGAATTGAATATTCCTATTGAGGATTTGCCTGACGAGTTCGCGCCAAGGCGATCGCAATCACAGGACGATTAGGTAAGGGATGAGTGTCCTCGGCAAGCTTCAACTTTGTGGCGATCGCACTTTGAGAGCATCTGCCAAAAAAGCGCGATCGCTAAACTTAGAAAAGGCTATCTTTTGGACTGATTTACTCAGGCAAGTCTCCAAAGCGTTCCCGATATCGAGTCAACAATGACTCCATCTCGGTTAGCTGTTGTTCAGCTTGCGCTCGCTGTTGCTGCTCTTGTTCAGCTACTTCTTCGGGTGTCGGTATTAGCTGTCCCTCCGCACTGAAAAAGCGCAGCTTTGACTGATGAATTCCCAAATATAGCCCCAATTGCTTACTCCATAACCACCCCTCAGCATTCGGTTGCAATTCCTCATATTCACCGTCTACCAAGTGAAATCCTTTAAATTCCAGACTGGTGGGGTCAAACCAGAGATAGTCGGGGGTGCGGAAAATATCCTGGTAGAGTTGCTTCTTCAACCCTCGGTCAGTTGCCGCCGTTTTGGGAGAAAGAATTTCCACAATGACATTGGGATACTTGCCATCTTCCTCCCAAACTACCCAGCTTTTTCGAGAGAAGCGTTCTACTCCCAACACAACAAAAAAATCCGGGCCTCGGAACTTCTCAGATTTGCGCTGACGGGAAGAGTAATAGATCGTAAGATTACCGGAAGCATAGAAGTCCTTGCGCTCTCTCCATAGCCATTCTAAACATTGGATGAGCAGAACCATTTGCAGCCGATGCAGATCCGTTTCCAAGGGA
>DATNPI010000037.1:0-14882 GCA_036703325.1 Coleofasciculaceae cyanobacterium | reverse complement strand
ATAGGTCAGTGCATCGCCGCTATCTCATTTGTGAAATCTTGAGGCTAGACTAGTGCCAATCTGAAGTATGTGACTTAAAACTATGGAAACCCTTGCTTATCTTCATCTTGAGTTAGCCAACGAAGAACCAATTTCCACTTGGGAAAGCTCAAAACTTTTTGTAGGGCTCGATCGACAAAAGCTTTCAACCACAGCTACCGTTCATCTGCTTTCTATAACTGTTGCACTGGGCGTCTTAGGACTTGCTCGTCAGGCGTCGGCATTGGTGCGACAAGGCGATCGCGGCTCTGATATCACTGCCCTCCAGCAGCGTCTGGCTGAACTGGGCTACTTTCAGGGAAATGCCACTGGTTATTTTGGGCCAGTGACTAAGGAGGCAGTAATGAGCTTCCAGGAAGCTAAAGGACTGACACCGGATGGTGTTGTGGGGGCAAATACTCAGGCAGCCTTAAGTGGACAATCTTCAGAAAGTCCACAGTCGCTGAATGAGTCTTCTACAGAAAGTCCACAGCCGCTGAATGAATCTTCTACAGAAAGTCTAGAGCCGCTGAATGAGTCTTCTACTACTTTTTCTTTGGACAACCCCAAAGATGTTTTGCATTTTGGAGATAGCGGTGAACAAGTCAGTGCCATTCAGAAAGATTTGGCAGCCGCCGGTTTCTCTATTAGTGACAATGGCATCTTTGATAAGACAACCGAAAATACTGTCCGGGAATTCCAGCAAGCGAAAGGGCTGAAAGTGGATGGAATTATCGGTGAACAAACCAAACTAGCATTGTCAGAAAGCGCCAAGGCAACACCTACGCCTGCACCGAAGAAGTCTAGCAGCTTTTTTGAAAACGAATCCGCTCCTCTGGACCCCTTTACCCGATCATCTGATGACAACAAAAGACCGTAGGGTTCGGGAGTTCTGAGTAGATTTTATGGCGAAAAGGAGGGGTGCCTAGTTGTGTACCCCTCCTTTTATCTAGAAATAGGGGCTTATCTAGAAATAGGGACTAGACCTAGTTTGACTCAACTCCAACAGCGTCACTTCCCAGACGAGTCGTGGCTGGGCGTAGTTGAGGAGGTATGTTCGGGCTTGCTCCAGCTTTTGGATGATCCCTGTTTGATGCTGGTGTTGCCAGTAACAATGCTGTAAGTAATCCACTAACCACAGTTGAGCTTCCGTATCCAAGGTTTTGTCAATTTCTTTTGCTAGTTCCAAAGCCTTGCGGGGTGAGTTGGGTAGCTGGGTGAGTTTTTTGAGCAACTCATTGGGGATGGCTTGAAGTTGCTCAAAGGCTGCGATCGCTTCTCCCGGACTCCCTTGAGCAATTGCCATCACCGATGACTCCTTGAGAATCTTCGGACTACGTCCCGCGACGCTATCATGATCCGTTCGCCGCAGCACTGTTTCCATGTCTTCCCGCGCCAGCCGATAAAACGGAATTCGCTGACAACGAGACACGAGTGTTGGCAATAAAGACTCCATACTTGGAGCAATTAAAATCAACGTCGCTTGTCCTGGTTCTTCCAGCGTCTTGAGCAAGCCATTGGCCGCCGCCTCTGCCATCGTTTCTGCCTGCTCTAGCACTACCATCTTTCGCGACGCCTCTAGAGCGGAACGACCGAGAAACTGGGTAATTTCCCGAATTTGCTCCAACCGAATTTGAGGTGGAGCCTTGCGCTTGAGACCTTTTTCTGCTGCTTCTGTAGCAGACAATCGTATGCCGTTGTGGAGGTAAGTCGGCTCTACCCACAGCACATCAGGATGATTACCCTGCCGCAAGCGTCTTTGTACCGACGCTTGCTTGTCAGCAGGGATATTAGTACAAAACAATAGTTCGATGAACGCTCGTGCTGCCAGACTGCGTCCAACGCCAGAAGGCCCAGCAAAAAGATAAGCAGGAGCAATGCGGTTAGTCGCGATCGCTCCTTTCAATAAGGCGATCGCTCGGTCTTGTCCTATGAGGGTTGCGAAGGGTTCTGGAACCATGAATGAAACCGTTGACGCAAAATCTCCTGAATTGCCAGATGTACCTCTTCCTCACTTTTACTGGCGTCAATCCTGACAATTCGCTGGGGATTTGAGGCCGCCAACTGGGTAAATCCCTGTTGAACTCGCTGGTGAAATGCTAAATCAGCTTGCTCGATACGGTCAGCGCTTCCCCGTTGTTGCGCCCGCCTTAACCCCATTGTCGCATCAATATCCAGCCACAAGGTGAGGTCACTTTCCACTCCGTCCGTCGCAATTTGGTTGAGCTGCTGAATTAATGTCAGGTCAAGTCCCCGCCCGTAACCCTGATAAGCAATCGTAGAATCGGTGTAGCGATCGCATAAAATAACTGCTCCCAACGCCAACTGTGGTTTAATAAATTCCTCAACGTGTTGACTCCGGTCAGCCGCATACATCAAAAGTTCTGCCCGGTCTTGAATCGATGAAGAGTGTCCCTCCAACAACAGTTGGCGTAAGCCCAAGCCTAATGATGTCCCACCTGGTTCTCTGGTCGTCACCACTGCCAAACCACTTGCCTGAAGCCAATCTGAGCATCGCCGCAGTTGGGTGGTTTTGCCACTGCCTTCGACTCCCTCAAACACAATCAGCTTACCGACCATTCGCCAATCCTTAATCACTAGAGCTTTGTTTCAGGTTTCAGTTACATCAACCCAGCCACATTAGCATTGCACGATGCAGTTTTTTGGTAATCTTTATCCGGACGAACCGCTAATATGCTGGTAGCTGATAACAGTCGAACATCAGTTTGTCCTCTGACACTCCCCTTATGACCCTCAACAGAGGTTCGATATGATAGGAGGGTCTAGCTATCTGACGCCCAGGGTTAAATATGGCTCGCTATACTTGCTCCTTTACAGTTGCAGTTTCCCTTGATCGACTTCAACAGTCACTGATTGAGGTTTTACAATCCTGCAATTTCGATATTATCTACGACACTGGGGACTACCTGATGGCAAGGGAAATTCCAGGTCGTGTCGCCTTCGCCAAACTGGTGACGGTGGAAGTTTTGATTGACAAATCAACCGCCACCGCTCAAGAAGTGAGGATGAATTTTGTGATCAAAAATGAAGAGCTGCCTCTCCAGGTTGACAACCATTGCCGCCAAATGTTTGATATGGTGCACGAGGCCGTCGCTGAAAATCGCTATTGGCAACTTGTGGAAAGCGTAGCCGGATAATTTACAGCTTTTCTTGAATCACCTCAACGTTCCACATACTCCTAAGAATTCCATTCTTCTGGGTCGCCAATCATGCCAGGGCTTATCAGAGTAATGTCAAACTCATCGAGCGGCCCAGTTGGAGGTGTGTCTCGATCCAATAGGTAGTACTTTGCGCTCACCTGTGGACCGAACACAACCTCATCTTCATTTTTTAGATCGTGGGCTTGAAGTTTGCGCCCGTTAATTAAGAGACCGTTAGCGCTGGGCTTGCCTTTGAGGTTGCCATCGACAATCCGGTAATAGGGGCTACCATCCTCACCTTGTCGCCGTACCAAAGTTGCGTGTCGGCGAGAAACAAACTGTGAGAACAGACGAATATCTGACTTTGGGTCTCTGCCGATGGAATACACGGCTTCCTCTAAGGTAAATTCCTTACGTCCCTTGTCGTCTTCGATAATTAATAAATGGTTTGGTTTTGAATGTAATGCCATCGAAAATCCGTGATAGGGAGTGCAGTTAGTTCAAAAAACGATCTTGCTTACTCACATTGGCACACTTCTTAATCAGCTTTCCTTGACTCCGTAAGAAAAGTATCCTGATTGCCGACCATCAACCGGGCGTCCCCTCAATAAATAATCATAAACAGTTGTGGAGCCGAGCGGGTAGACTCCAATGTGATAATCTCCCTGAACTTTACGAGGGGAAAAAAGGGTTGGTTGTCCTGACTCGTGCCTAGCCTTGCAAATTGTTCACGATCTATTGTGGCATATTGGCTCAGTGGACAATTGTTTAGCTTTTGTAACAAATTAGAGACTACAGAAAACCTTTAATTCCGGGCTTTAAAGGCACGACGCAGTAAAAGTGAGTTAGTAACAACACTCACAGAGCTAAAAGCCATCAAGGCACCAGCAGCAGCGGGGTTGAGGACAATTCCAAATCCCGGTAGCAGTACACCACAGGCAGCAGGAATTCCTAAGGCATTGTAACCAAAGGCCCAGAAGAGGTTTTGACGAATTTTGTTGAAGGTAGCTCGTGAGAGCTTGATTGACTCAACAACATCCAGTAAGCGATCGCGCATAAGAATAATTCCTGCCGTTTCTACAGCCACATCGGTTCCCGCATGCAGAGAAATGCCGACATCCGCTTGTGCTAAAGCTGGACTGTCATTGATCCCATCCCCTACCATTGCTACGCGGCGTCCTTCAGCTTGCAACTGAGCGATCGCTGAGGCCTTGCCATCAGGACGAACCCCGGCAATCACATCCTTGGGATCAATTAACAGCTGTTGAGCAACAGCCTTTGCTGAGTCTGGCTGGTCACCAGTCAGCAGCATCACCCGGAATCCCATCGCTTTAAGGCGTTCTACTGTCTCCTTAGCATCAGGTCTGGGAATATCTGTTACGGCAATTACCCCGACAAGACGACCATCAACTGTCAGGTAAACCACGGTTTTACCGTCATCTGTCAAGGCTTGAACCTCAGCCTGAGCAACGTCACTAATCACAATGCCTTGTTTAGTCAACCAGTCCGCATTACCGAGCAATACCCGTCGATTTTCTACCAGGGCCGATATTCCCAGTCCGGCTTCTGTGTAAAAATCTTGAGCCTTCAACATCGGTAGCTGCTGCTGCTGGGCGGCGGTACAAATTGCTAACGCCAGGGGATGGGAGGTGCCACTTTCTGCTGCTGCTGCCAGTTGAAGAAGTTTTGTAGAGATGGGATGAATCGCGTCTGATTCAAAACTATCAATTAACCCCGATTCTATAACCGGGAGACAATCGGTGACGGTGGGTTGACCACTGGTGAGAGTACCCGTCTTATCGAAAACTACGGTATCCAGCTGATGGACACGTTCCAAGATGTCGCCACCTTTGATTAATAATCCGCGTTCTGCACCGATGCTGGTGCCTACTAGAATCGCTGTTGGTGTTGCTAGACCAAGGGCACAGGGACAGGCGATTACTAAAACAGCGATCGCTAATTTCAAGCTCAAGAGCAAAGGAGAAGTCGGCTGAACTATCATGTGTCCCATGTGGTCAGCCATCGGTAGCAAGACATCAGGCCAGATTTTGGTGCCAGCAATGTACCAGAATAGGAACGTCAGCGATGCGATCGCCAAAACCCCGTAGGTGAAATAGCCCGCCACCGTATCCGCCAGCTGCTGTACTGGAGCCTTACGAGTTTGGGCCTCCTCAACCAAGGCAACAATCTGCGCCAACGTTGTCTCTTCACCCGTGCGAGTTGCGTTGATTGAAATTACTCCCGACTGATTCAACGTGCCAGCCGTGACGGTATCTCCAGGTTGCTTCAACACCGGCATCGGTTCTCCTGTCAGCATCGATTCATCTACCGACGACTGACCCGCCACTACTTCGCCGTCTACCGGCACCTTTTCCCCCGGCAATACTCGTAGCCACTCACCAACACGGACTTGCTCAACGGGAATTTCGATCCCTGATTGTTCAGCTGATCCCAGTGTTGATTTTCCAATCAAACGCGCCACTTGTGGCTGTAGAGCCAACAATGACTCAAAAGATGCTGTTGCTCGTCGCCTCGCCCGTTGCTCTAGAGTGCGACCCAAAAGAATGAATCCCAACAACATCACTGGTTCATCAAAGAAGCACTCCCATCCCAGTTGGGGAAAGAGCAACGCTAGGCAGCTAGTCGTGTATGCTGTCAGCGTACCCAACCCTACCAAGGTGTTCATGTTGGGGGCTTGATGCCACCAACCGCGCCAGCCATCCACCAAAATTGCACGTCCTGGCAAGAGCAACGCCAAGGTTGCCAACCCCCAGTGAAACCAGATATTGCTCAATACTGGCAGCAGGGGTGCCCCAATCCAATGACCAATATGCCCCATCGTCGATAGGAAGATCAGAACACCAGCAATTGCTAATCGCCAGACTTGTTCGCGTGCTTCCTGCCGATGTCGCTCTGCTAAAGTTGGGACATCTTTGGCATCCTCACCAGTTGTTGAGCGTCCTTGGAGAGAACGAGGTTGAGTCGGAAATCCTGTTGAGGTTAACTGTTCGGCCAAAGCGACTGGGTCAACTGTTCCCGCTTCGCACTCAACAACTGCCACCTCTGTTACCAAATTGACACGGGCAGAAACGACACCTGGATGCTGGCCTAGCTGTCGTTCCACAATGCTCACACAGCCGGCGCACTTCATTCCACTGACATCTAAGGCGATTGTCTGCACTGGAGTATTTGGTGAGGTTTCTAGTACTGAGGATTGATCCATAGAAGCCCGAAATCACTGCAAAAATCTGAGGCGGCAGCAAATCCGTAGATCGTTCCCAATCAGGCTGCTGCTGCCGACTCCTGCTTTTAGGTATACCAAATACGAGGGATAAAGGCTGAAGGGTGAAGGATGAAAAATCCTTTATTCAGTTACAATACTTCACACTTCATATTTCAGATGACGTTCTGCAAAAAGATAGATAGAACTTCCTGATTGACTCAAGGTATGGCGAATCAAATAGTTATGGGACGATTGTGAACCCAACACTCGCGATCGCAGAGTGAGTCTCCTGCTAGCGGATGAACTACTAGAGTGAGACGTAATTAAGCGTGTTGCATGAAGTGGGAGCTTGGTCACTCACACTACTTTAGAACTGCTGAAACAAAACCTTCTGGAGTCTTGAATATGGCTGGCGTTCAGCTTGCGTTATCTCCTCGTCAGGACGAGGGGATACGTAAACGTTTGGTGTGGCAATATAAAATTTTACTGGCTGGTGTTGCTGCTGTGTGTAGTATTCTGCTTCACCTACTCATCCCTCAGCCAGGACTAACGCAGTCGGTGGTTCTCCCATCGGCTAGCCAAGCCATGCAGGCCCAGAAAAGCTCTTTAGTGGCGCAGAGGTTTCAGGGAAAAATCATCAGCCAGGTAAAACTGAGTAGTTCTAAGAAAGCGATCGCTTTAACCTTTGATGATGGTCCACACCCCACTACGACACCCCAAGTGCTGTCCATCCTTAAGGAAAACCATATAAAAGGAACTTTCTTTTTAATCGGACAGAATCTCAAAAACTTTCCCAAAATCGGACAACAAATAGTCGCTGATGGTCATGGGCTTGGCAACCATACCTGGCATCACTGGGGTGGTCAGATGATGGATTTCCTCGCTGCCCAAGAAATTGAGGATACAGCAGCACTCATCTATAAAATCACAGGTGTTAAATCTCCCCTGTTTCGCCCCCCACACGGCTATCTATTTAATGGGTTAGCCGATTATGCCCGGAAGCGAAAAGATGTGGTTGTACTGTGGACTGTTGATTCTGGCGACTGGCAAAGGCAGAATATCTCTGTAGATGGGATAGTTAAGCAGGTCGTTGATTCAGCGACGCCCGGAGGAATTGTGTTGATGCACGATGGGGGCGGCGATTGCTCGAAAACAGTGCAGGCTTTGCCAAAAATCATTAATGAACTCAAAGAGCGCGGCTACACCTTCGTGAGTGTACCTGAACTGCTCCAGATGCAAGACCAACAACTGAACATCGCCCACTTGTAGCGGTTCTCAGTTGCCTACAGTACAAGGTAAGGGCACGATATTATTTTGCCCCTACAAACGACTGTATTGGGCTTACAGGACTGAGCGAAAAAAGGGATTTCAAGCCTCCCTTTTCAAAGGGAATTATCAAAAAATTTTGCCGAATTTCAAGCTGGGTCTTTTCAAGGCGGAGCCAATCCAAAATCCAAAATCGGGTGACGCACTTGCCCCCCAACCATCGGGGAGCATTCATGACGTAGGTTAGTGTTCAGTGCATCAGTCCTATGAGCATTATTCAACTGAACCTTTGAGCAAAAGTTTATCGTTTGTCAATTCCATGTCGTTGACTTTCAAGCTTCCCAGTGGCAGAGAGAGGTTGAGTGTTTGTTCAAGTTGTTCAGCGGGAATGCCTAAGCGTTGGGAAAGTTCGTTAAGACTTAAGCTTAAGTTACCCAACTTAACTTTTGTGTTGCTATCCCACTTCACTTGACCCATTTCTATTTGAGGTTTTCCTGCTATCCCCACATAAACATCTTGCTCGTTTAGAAAGGGAAAAATCTTTTGGACTTTGTCCAGAGCGGCAAGTTCGCTTTCATTCAGTTGATTGCGGGGAAGATTGTCGAGATTGACAACCGCCCCACTTTCAAGTACTCCATCTTTAATAGTGGTGTGGTTAGTACGGACAGTAGCCAGAACTGGACGCTTACTTGCCTCTTGGGCAATTGTCGTTGTTACTAGTTCATTAACTTCAGTATTGCTGAGTTCAATTTCTACATTTTTGTCTGGCGATATTTCCTGAGCTTTAGCCATACGAGCCTCAATTTTTTCTTGCAACCTGGCTTGAGTTGCAAGCCGTTCTGAAGAATTGCTAGGGTCAAAAACATTTTGTGTATTATTCGACTGAGGGCTATACCATTCAGGCAGGTGGGTAGCTTGTCGCCATGAGTAATAAAGTCCGGCAAACCCAACACCACTTAAGATCAAAAAAACAATAAATAGCTTTTTCATCAATCGTTTAATGAACTTGAAGGCAACTTTTTACAGAGGAGGGGCTAGGGGAGGAGTTCTTCTAAGATTACTGAACCGATGTTCTAGTCCTGAGTCCCTTTGAATCAAATTGACGAGTTGAGTAAACGGTAGTTCCAACCTATTGGAGACATATTTTATTGAGTGAGTCTCTCTCATTTGATGGTAACTTCCAGCCTGTAAGTAGCGTTTCCTCTGGTTCCACCGACGATGACGGAATAGTCCCCGTAGGAAGGCAATACACCGCTCCAGCTAGTAGCGTCTTGCTGGAGGAACTTGCCATTCGGAGCCTGGATGTCAAAAACCGCGTTTTGCTCAAGGGATGTAATATTGACTGTCATTGTCTGGTTTCCCCTGGCACGAAGTAGATAAACATCTCTAGTGCCTCGCACGACGGCACCTTCTACAGCCCCTGAACTAGCACCTTGTGCAAACTGAATGCGACGTGGGGGAGGCGACTGTTGAGAAATTAAGATGGTTGGTTTAATAGTTGTCCCGTTTGAGATTAGAGAATCCCCTGTTGGGGACGATGGTGTAGAGGTACGAGCCGCTGTTTCAGTAGGTGAAAGAGTTTCCACAGCACTAGCTATCTGGGTACGTGGGACGGCTAGGAAAATGATAGCGATCGCGAAAAAAGGTGTAAGTCTCATCTGAAGTATGAAGTGTGAAATATGAAGTATGAAGTGCCTTTATTTTGTACTATGTCTTGAGTGGATTCTAATATCTGCCGCAAATTTTCCGAGATACTCTTGACGCCAGCTAGCGTCTGCTTTGCGATCGGTTTGCAATTCCAAAACTCGGATACCCTTGGAAGGAAGTGGGTTTAAAAGCTGCCTCAACTGCTCCCAAGACCGAATCAACTGGTGTTCTACTCCATAGGTTATACACAACTGAGCGAAGTTGACATCTTGTGGTGTGGCAAAGAATTCTTCAAAAGGTGGGTCAAATTTAGAGATGGGCAACATCTCAAAAATGCCGCCCCCATTGTTGTTGATTAAGACAATGGTTAAATGACCGACAAATTTGTTTTTCAGTAAGAAGCCATTGGTGTCGTGCAATAAGGCTAAGTCCCCAGTTAGCATCACACTGTTCTGATTTTGGTGAGCAATGCCCAAAGCCGTTGATAAGGTGCCATCAATGCCGTTAGCACCGCGATTGAAAAACGGTCGGACACCAGTGTCGTTGGGAGACCAAAAAAACTCAATGTCCCGCACTGGCATACTGTTGGCGATAAATAGTGGTGTTTTCGGTGGCAGGCTTTGGGAAAGTAACCAGGCGGCTTTGCTTTCAAATAGCTGGCTGATGGTAGTCATTTTTTGGTCAACTGCTTTCCTTACCTTGGCTTCAGCGTCACACCATTGCTCCAGGTAGTGAGAGGCGTTTATCTCTCCTAGCCCCGCCTGAGAGGCGTCTACCCCCCCTAGCCCCTCCTTAAAGGCGTTCACCCCCCCTAGCCCCCCCTTAGTAAGGGGGGGAATAGCAGAAGCCAAGTGTTCTACGGTCGTCCGTAGGTGGGTTGTTTTGCCGTGGAGGGGGTCGAGGTTGTGGTAGCTGGGGTCAATTACCCATCGGCGCGGTTGGGAGCTATCTAGCCAGGTACGTAGTTCTTTACTGATTGGTAGTTCACCGATATGAATCACCATTTTCGGTGCTAGCTGTTGTGCTAGTTGTCGGTTACGCAGGATGAGATCGTAGGTGGAGATGAGATAGGGGTTGAGGTCAGCATAGTTTCTGACGGGTGAGAGTCCCTCAGCTAGTACAGGCCATCTTAAGGTTTTGGACAATTGGGCGATCGCTTCACAATATTCTCGTGGCTGTTGGGGTTGGGCAGGGCCAGCGATGATGATACCTTGTTCGCATTGCTGCCAGTCTGGGAGGAGGGGGTGAGGGGGTGAGGGGGTGATCGGAGCTTTAGTGAGGAGGTGAGGGGGTGAGGGAATGGCAGCGAAGAAATCTTCTGGTTGAAACTGGGACTGTAGGGGATTGGTATCGAATTGTGGTAAGGGGGCGAGGGGGTCGCGGAAGGGAATGTTGAGATGAACTGGGCCTGGGACGGGAAAAAGGGTTCGCTCCCAAGCATGAACAACAGTCTGCCGCAGATAATTTAGCATCCCGATTTCTACAGAAGGCACGGCTAACTCGGCTTGCCAGTTGGGGTAATTGCCATATAGTTTCAGTTGGTCAATGGTTTGCCCTGAATGACAATCTCGCAGTTCTGGGGGACGGTCAGCCGTTAAAACTAATAGGGGTACTCGACTTTCCCTCGCTTCAATCACTGCTGGGTAGAAATTGGCACCAGCTGTTCCAGAGGTGCAAATGAGGACAACAGGGCGTCCGGTTGCCCTAGCAATTCCTAAAGCAAAGAAGGCCGCTGAACGTTCATCTAAAACTGGAATGGTTTCTATCTGGTTTTGTTGGGCAAAGGCGATGGTGAGAGGGGTTGAGCGTGACCCTGGACAGATGACGGCTGTAGTCAATCCTAGGCGCTTTAAGGTTTCCGCCAGGATGGAAGCCCAGACGGTGTTGGTGTTGCGAAAATCAATGGGCATTACTAGCGATCGCGTATCGGGAACACAGTATTCCGGTATTAAGATGTTAAACCCAAGTGATTATAGGAGACATTTAATGATTCTTGAGGCGGTTATGCTTAATGTCAAACTTGGATTGGAGGATGATTTTGAGACTGTTTTTAAAAAAGCTTCTAGTATTATCTCATCTATGAACGGATATTTATCCCATGAACTTCATAGATGCCTTGAGGTTAAAGGCAAATATTTATTATTAGTCAGATGGAAAAATTTAGAATCTCATACCATCGGATTTAGAGAATCTGCTGAATATCAACAATGGAAAATACTACTTCACCATTTTTACGAGCCATTTCCAACAGTTGAACATTTTCAACAGGTAGAGCTTGACCATTAATCCTGTATTTCATGTGCATACATTTCGGTATTAGTTTGGGTTTGTAGGGACGGGTTTTTCTTTCAATGTGGCTACCAATAGACAATTCTTGTAAACCCGTCCCAACCGATGTATTGCTTGATGGGTGGGGGCGGGTTTACATAAGTTGCTGTTGAGTGTGATGGATTTTCGGTGAAACCCGCCCCTACAGCCTTCTTGAAAATCGTGCAAGATATTGAGCGTGGCAGTGTTTACCGTTGGGTTCATGAAATTAGAGATCCAACAGCAGAGACGGTTAGAGATATTGTGAAGGCGCTCCAGGGAATTGAGCCAGCTGCTGCCGAGAAGTTTGTTGAACTGTATCTAGGTGATTTGGTTGATGATGATGAGCGGTAGGGGCACGATATTATCGTGGCCTACAAGGCGCTGATTGCACTGTCAAACTCCACGCACAAAGAGCAACGCACCATCACTCCTTCAACAACTTTTCAATCTCCTCCGGCGTGAAGGGATTCTTACCAGCGCGGAGATTATCAAGCCAGCCTTTCCGTCGTGCTTTACCATCCTTATCCGAGCCATTCCAGTTTATATATGCCTGAAAATCCTCAATCGCTCCTGCTGCATTCCCAGTCAGCGCCCTAGCAATCCCGCGACTATCCCGAAACTCTCCATTTCTAGGCGCAAGCGTCACCGCATTTTCACAAGCTTTCATCACCTCAGCCGCCTGTCCGTGCAAACTACCGAATCGACAGAGTGTGTTCCAAGAATCCGCATAAAGTTGCCAGGTTGGCTTTAACCTTTGTGCCTCCCTGTAGGCAGCAAGCGCTTCCTTGACCTTACCCTCCTTGACCAGCTTCTCACCTTTCTCAACCAGACCACCCGCTGCCCACCATCCGACTTCTGCCTCGGTCGGGACATTGATGCTGGGAGACAATTTCCGGGCTTCTTGGAACTTATCCATAGCCCCCTTGACATCTCCTCCTCGTCCTACAGCTAAACTTTGATTCACCAGAAACCGAGCATTTTCGGTTTTGTTCCAGACCAAGTTTTGACAGGTAGAGCGAGCCGCTTTAGCAACTTTAATCGTGTCAGGCTCAGTGAGGATGGTTTCAGGCTCGACCAAAACGGGGTGTCCAAACAACTTGTCACATGCCACATCGAGCCAACTCTGCCAAGTGCCACCGCGCCACAGCTGAACAGTTCCGCCAATACCGCCACTGACAATGAGTATGCCATCGGGGCTAAAAGCCACTGAGGTAACCTCGCGCTGATACTCTCTCAAGGGTTGACCCATCGGGTTGCCTCGGCTGTCCCACAGCCGAACAGTCCCATCTTTACTGCCACTGACAATCTGTTTACCGTCGGGGCTAAAGGCGACTGAGTTGACTGACCTCTGATGTCCTTTCCAGGGTTGACCTATCGGCTTGCCCTCGCTATTCCACAGCAAAACTATCCCGTCTTTACCGCCGCTAGCGATGAATTTACCATCAGGGTTAAAGCTGACTGAGAAGACTGCACCCTGATGTCTTTTGAGGGGTTGAGCGATGGGCTTACCCTGGCTGTCCCACACTTGCAGCGTTCCGTCCGCACCACCGCTAACAATCCGATTGCCGTCGGGACTCAAAGCAACTGAGCTGACCCTACCCTGATGCGCTTTTACGGGTTGAGCGATGGGCTTACCCTGACCGTCCCACAATTGAAGTGTCCCGTCTGCACCAACACTCACAATCCGATTGCCGTCACGGCTCGAGGCAACTAAGCTGACCTTACCCTGATGCCCTTGTATGGGTTGGCCGATTGATTTGCCTTGACCGTCCCACAGTTGCAGCATCCCGTCTGCACCACCACTGACAATCCGCTTACCATCGAGGCTAAAGACTACTTTGACCGCACCCCGACGTCCTTGGATAGGTTCGCCAATGGGTTTGCCCTGCCTGTCCCACAGTCGCAGCATCCCGTCTGCACCACCACTGATAATCTGCTTGCCATCGGAGCTAAAGGCTACTGTAACCTTACCCCGATGCCCTTTAACGGCTTGACTCGTTGAGTTGCCCTGGCTGTCCCACAGCCGCACTGTCCGGTCAGAACCGCCAGTGACAATTTGCTTGCCGTCAGGGCTAAAGGCTACTGACAAGACCAGACCCTGATGCCCTTTCAACGAGTGACCCATCGATTTTCCCTGGTTGTCCCACAACTGCACGGTTCCGTCATAACTACCACTAACAATCCTCTTGCTGTCCGGGCTAAAGGCTACTGCCCTAACCCAACCTTGATGCCCTTGCACGGGTTGACCAATCGGTTTGCCCTGCCTGTCCCACAACCTCAGTGTTTCGTCTTCGCTACCACTAGCAATACGCTCACCGTTAGGGCTAAAGGTGACTGAGATGACGTGACCCTGATGCCCTTGTATGGCTTTACCAATCGGTTTGCCCTGGCTGTCCCATAGCCGCAGTGTCCTGTCTTCACCACCACTGACGAGCTGCTTGCCGTTAGGACTATAGGCAACTGAGCTGACCCTACCCCGGTGCCCTTGTATGGCTTTACCAATCGGTTTGCCTTGGCTGTCCCATAGCCGCAGGGTTCCGTCTTTACCACCACTGGCAATCTGCTTGCCGTTAGGGCTAAAGGCGGCTGAAAAGACCCAACCTTGACGTGCTTGTATGGCTTTACCAATCGGTTTGCCCTGAGTGTCCCATAGCCGTAGTGTCCCGTCTTCACCACCACTGACGATCTGCTTGCTGTCCCAGCTAAAGGCAACTGAGGTAACTCTACCCTTATGACCTCGTATGCCTTGAGCGAGTGATTTACCTTGGCTGTCCCACAGCCGCAACGTCCCGTCATAACTGCCACTAACGATGCGCTTGCCGTCAGGGCTAAAGGCGACTGAGCTGACCTCACCCTCATGCTCTCTCAGCATATTGAGTTCTCTAGCGCTCCCGATCGCATCATATAAGCTGGACTGAACCTCAGGAAGAACCTGCTGCAATGAGGATTGACTTTCACCCGTCGCCTTGATTGCCAAAACTAGCGCCTCTACAGGAGTAACAGATAGCAAATTCTGTACGCGGGCTGCATTTTCACGTAGTGTCGCAATTTGAGTTTGCCTTTCAGCTTGTTGCCGAAGACTTTCAGCTCGCTGCCAGAGAATTATGGAGACAACGGCGGCTGTCGTCACTACTCCCATAACCGAGACACCTGCCCCAATCAGCAATCGACGGTTTTTGCGTCTGTACCTGCCACTTTTAGCAATATACTCTTTCTGTAAATCAATCACGGCAGGCTGTTTCTTTTGCTGTTGAGTT
>DATNPI010000034.1:0-4908 GCA_036703325.1 Coleofasciculaceae cyanobacterium | reverse complement strand
AAAAACCATCGGTTGAATGTTTCTACCGATGGTTATACATGACAAAAAACAATAGTCGTGGCAAGTTAATGGAAGCTTTAGCTCCTCATTCTCTACGTCTTGCGTCCTGACACTCGTCTGTTTGTTGACTGAGCCGAGTGTGACAGCCACAGAGAGTAGAGCGCTCTAGCTTCAAAGTACCAAGGCAGCGAACGCATCCTACTGCCTTTTCCGATTACCGCCTAGTATTCTTTCTGATGAGTAGGGGTAGCGAGTGCAGCCCAATCACGCAGATCAACACAAATTCACAGATCTCCCGGAAATTACTTAGGGTTCGTACAAAATCAACTTCGCCATTTTTATCAATTCGCTCGTAGTCTTTAGCCATTGGTCATGAGCTACTACTGACCAATGACTAAAGACTACTTTCCGAGGGGACTGGAAACGGAGGAATAATTTTTGGACAGCTCCAAGGATTTTTCGGATAGGCTCTAGGCAGAACGAGGCAGCCAGTTCACTTGGACTTTTTTGAGCGCCATCCGCAGATCTTCTCGTCCATGGAAGCCTTCAAGCCGATAAACGACCTGACCATCCTCAATTAAGAGCAAAGTCGGTAGGGACTTGAGTTTATAGGTATTGGCAAGCTTCAGATTTTCATCGGCGTTGACCCTAACTACTTTGACTTGGTCGCCCCATTCTGCCTGAAATTCCCGAAGTAGTGGTTGAATGATCCGGCAAAGTCCGCACCAGGGTGCCCCAAAATCCACAAGAACCGGGACGGGAGATGCTAAAACTTCTTGTTTAAACGTCCGCTCGTTAACAGACAACACCATGCTTCCTCGAAATATAGCTGTTTTTACAATTGTTTGGGATCATGCTACATCTAATTTGGTGCATCTGATCAACGAAAATCCTTTTATTTATCTGTATTACAGTTAAATTTTCCTGTCACCTAAGAAGGTTCTTTTTGTAATACGTGTATTACTGACTAATCAACGTAAGCATGAGGCTAAAATGCATGGTTTCATCCCTCACCCCGTGGCGATGAAATCATTTTAAGGTGAAGGTTTTTGCCTTGCTCTCTTACTCAGCAACAAACTATTCCTTCATCCTTTAGTTGATCTTACCTGCCGCTTGGATGAGAAAGGGATGTGCCCACCACAGCAGTAAAATGAAACCGATGACGCCTAGGTAAGCAGGACGAAGAAACTCGACCCATTTTAGAGTTTGTCGTCCTTGGAGAATTGCCAAAAAAGGAATAACAGAGGTGCGAGCTTTTGCTGCCTCGAAGGCATCACCGTAGCGGGAAAAAAGGCGTCTATCCCCATGCCAGACAGCAAAAAGATGGTGTAGTACTAATCCAACTGAGGTCAACAGAGTAAAGGTGGTGCCAATCCACAGCGTATGGGCAACACACCAAATTACCTGTCCCACCATTTGAGGGTGCCGGGTGATGCGAATGATGCCAGTTTCAAAAAGGTGAACTTGGGGCTTTTGGATGGCGGCAATTTCCAATAAGTTGAATGTCGCTGGATACAGGAACAGAAAAGAAATTGCTGAAAGAATCCAGACGATGGCTTGAATACCGGGAGTGCCCTGAAGCTGCCATAGCTGCAAGCCGTCATATCGGTGATTCAAAAAGTAAATGATGAGTACGACAGCGAAGGGAAGACTGACTAGGGCAAATAGGACACGATATAGCCTGGGGCCAATACGCTGTTCACCCCAAGGTCGTAGTGCGGCTAGCCCACTGTGAGCGATCGCAAACCCCAAGAGCAACCCTATCATCACAAAGTGGCTGGAAGTCAGCCAAGTCGAGAAGTTCATAGAAATTATTGAACTGGATGCATAGAACATCCGATCCTAGCAAGGATTGGAGCAGTACTTGATGCCTTGGTATGTTACTGTCGATGTCAGCAGAGGCTTGTACATTCATCTATCCGGGGTAATCCATCGCGTGATTCAAACCCAAATACCAGAACTTTCCGTTGCCTTAATTGCTCCTTTCTCTCAGGTTTAGCTGTATGTCTGACCTTCCTTTCACTTTAGATCAACTCCGCATTCTCAAAGCGATCGCTACTGAGGGGAGTTTCAAACGTGCGGCTGATAGCTTGTACGTTTCACAACCCGCCGTCAGCCTACAGGTTCAGAACTTAGAACGGCAGTTAGATGTGCCGTTATTTGACCGAGGCGGACGCCGTGCCCAACTGACGGAAGCGGGCTACCTACTCCTGAGTTACGGAGAAAAAATTTTGACACTTTGTCAGGAAACCTGCCGTGCTATCGAAGACTTACAAAATCTCCAGGGTGGCACTCTGATTGTCGGTGCATCTCAAACCACTGGCACTTATCTCCTTCCCCGGATGATTGGCTTATTCCGACAACGGTATCCCGATGTTGCCGTACAATTGCAAGTTCACTCGACTCGGCGCACCTCTTGGAGTGTTGCCAACGGACAGGTGGATTTGGCAATTATCGGCGGTGAAGTTCCCGCTGAACTACAAGAAACTCTAAAAATTCTTCCTTACGCTGAAGATGAGCTGGCGCTGATTTTACCAGCCTTTCACCCCTTGTCAAAAATCAGTACGATCCAAAGAGATGACTTGTATAAGTTGCAGTTCATTGCCTTAGACTCGCAATCCACAATCCGCAAAGTAATAGACCAAGTGCTGACTCGCTGTAGCATCGATACCAGGCGTCTCAAGGTTGAGATGGAGCTTAACTCGATAGAGGCAATTAAAAATGCTGTGCAGTCAGGGCTAGGAGCAGCCTTTGTCTCAATTTCAGCAATTGAAAAAGAGTTGCAAATGGGCGTCCTTCACCGTGCAGTAATAGAAGATGTGGTAATCAAGCGAGGGCTATCTGTAATTGTCAACCCCCATCGCTATCGTTCCAAAGCAGCAGAAGCCTTCAGCCGCGAGATTCTACCACAATTTGCCTCTCCCGGATGGCAAGAGACGGTAGCACTGCCACCGCCACTGACAGCAGAGGCTTTTAAGAGTGCTCCTTCTCAGGCAGCGGGAAGTTAACTTCTGTTTTTAGGGATAAAAGCAAAGAGCGTCGAGCGCCCTTGCTTCAAGGCTAAAGTGAGAAGAGAAAGAAACAATAAGTGGCTTGCTTTGTCAGTGTCTTTCGGTGCCTTCTAGTCTCTATTCCCGACGCTCTATCTATGGAAATTTACTGCACCCGTCCTGGCTGTCCCCGTCCCCAAAACCACTTTGCAGATCTTGATGACAGAGCCACACTCAAGACGACACAGCAGAAATACTGTACAACATGCGGGATGCCGTTGATTTTAGGCGGTCGCTACATTCCGTCAAAGCTGCTAGGGAGAGGTGGATTTGGAGCGGCGTTTCTGGCACGCGATCGCTACACCCCAGCGATGCGTCAGTGTGTAGTAAAGCAGTTTCAACCATCTGGCGACTTGAGCCTACAACAGCTAAAAATCGCGCAGGATTTATTTGAGCGGGAAGCAGAAGTCTTAGAGCAGCTGGGCAGCGAAGATGACCACATTCCTGACTTGTTTGCTTTCTTTCAGTTCAGCGTTACCAGCTTGCAACATGGAAAAGATGACCAATTTTTCTATCTGGTGCAAGAATTCATCAGTGGGAAGAACCTAGAGGAGGAACTGGCAGACAAAGGGACGTTCTCTGAGGCGGAGGTATTAGAGGTTTTGCGGGAAATCCTCAAGGTGCTGAAGTATGTCCATGAAAATGGCTCAATTCATCGAGATATTAAGCCCTCTAACATCATGCGCAATCTCAACGGACGTTTGTATCTGCTGGATTTTGGAGCCGTCAAGCAAGTAACAAAAGGATCACCAGCCGGGGCACCAGCCGGGAGGTCAACTGGAATTTATTCAATGGGATTTGCACCGCCAGAGCAGATGAGCGGAGGTCAAGTCTACCCCTCAACCGACTTGTATGCCCTAGCCGTGACAGTGCTTACATTGCTGACTGGCAAAGAAGCAGGGGAGTTGTATGACTCCTACAGCAACCAGTGGAACTGGAGAAATTATGTTCAGGTTAGTGATACTCTGGCGAATGTTCTAGACCGGATGCTGTTGCCGACGCCAAATCAACGCTTTGGGTCAGCTCAGGAGGTGCTAGACGCGCTTACACCTCAACAAGCACCACCACCGATTAACCCGTTGCCACAGCGACCACCGACACCAATTACTCCTGTGCCACCCGCTCAGGTGTCTACCCCTCCGACAGCTGTGCCGCCATCTCATCAGCCTACTAGTCCACCAGTACCGCCGACACCGATTAATCCCCAGCCGACCTCCCCCAACCTCCAATCCGGCTCCAGACAATCTGCCTTTCCTCTGATAGAGGTGCTAACTGGGGCAGCTTTCACTGGATTTGAAGGCGCATTGTTGTTGATCGCGTTGGACAGTTTACTGTCGTCACCAGGAATTAGTATTGGATTGTGGGGAATGATTATGGGGGGACTAATATTTGCACAGTTCCGCCACATTATTGAGAAATTCGATTTATTAATTATTGGGGGGGTAACACTAGGGGTTATTGTGTTTTTTCAAGCGTTGCAAAACGGCTTGCCCCTCAATGTTGTTATTGGACTAGCAGTTTTAGCGGGACTAGGAGCGATCGCAGTCACGGTGCTTTTCCGGCTGATTTATCTGCTACTGTCCCGGTTTATTTAACTGCCTGCAAGAATCTGCCATCGTCTACCCGTTCATGTCCAAAAAAAACGAAACTGCGGTTCTTTTGCTTTCTTTAGTCGTCACCCTAGCTTTATTGGCGGCAGGCTTATGGTGGGTCATAAACCGTAGTGGTATAAAGCTGCCAGGTGTAGCCGGAAACCCGAGTAATCCGGGTGAAACAACCCCAGCGGAATCGAATGCACCAAAACAGCCAGTTAGCGATCGCATCAGTGCCGGAGAGAAACTGTTAATTTCCTCACAAG
>DATNPI010000659.1:0-12755 GCA_036703325.1 Coleofasciculaceae cyanobacterium | reverse complement strand
AAGGATGAAGGTTGAAAGGGGGAAGAAAGTAAGAGGAAAAATTTGACCTCAAACCCCCTTCACACTTCATACTTCACACTTCATACTTCATCCTTTTCTAATTACTCAGCCGCTTGAGGCAATAGCTCTCGCTTTTCACCCGGCAGCACGACTACACTTCCGCTGTCATCAACATCGACAACCGCTGTGTCTCCATCTTTGATGCTCCCGCTGAGGATTTGTTCAGCCAGAACATCTTCCAAGAGGCGCATGATTGCCCGACGCAGCGGTCTGGCACCATAAGCAGGGTTGTAGCCTTCTGATACAAGGCGGTCTTTGAAGCGTTCCGTGACTTCCAGGATAATTCCCTGTTCGTTCAGGCGACCAAAGACTTCCTTGAGCATGATATCGGCGATTTCCTTCACCTCGTCCCTGTTCAGCTGACGGAAGACGATAATCTCATCTAAGCGGTTGAGGAACTCTGGACGGAAGTACTGCTTCAGTTCTTCGTTAACCAACGAACGGATGCGGTTGTACTGAGACTCGGCTTTATTTTCATCGAAATCGAAGCCAAGACCGCCGCCGCCCTTCTCAATGACCTTAGAACCAATGTTCGAGGTCATAATCAAGAGCGTGTTCTTGAAGTCTACTGTCCGACCCTTAGCATCGGTTAGACGCCCGTCTTCCAGGATTTGCAGCAGCATATTGAAGACATCAGGGTGAGCTTTTTCGATTTCATCGAATAGCACCACCGTGTAAGGACGACGCCGAACAGCTTCTGTTAGCTGACCACCTTCGTTGTAACCCACATATCCCGGAGGCGAACCAATCAGCTTAGAAACTGTATGGCGCTCCATGTACTCCGACATATCCAGGCGAATCATCGCATCTTCTGAACCGAAGAAGTAAGACGCCAAAGACTTCGCGAGTTCCGTCTTACCAACACCGGTAGGCCCAGAGAAGATGAAGCTAGCAATCGGGCGATTGGGGTTCTTTAAGCCAACCCGTGCCCGCCGAATCGCACGCGAGACTGCCTTAACGGCATCCTCTTGACCGATGAGACGCTGATGCAGGGTATCTTCCATATGCAGCAGCTTCTCCGACTCGGATTCGGTAAGCTTGTTCACCGGGACGCCAGTCCAGGAAGCAACAATTTGAGCAATATCTTCCTCATCGACAACGGGGGAGGCATCCTCGTTGCCAGCTTCCTTATCCTTATTTTTACTTTGAGCGATCGCACGGATTTCGGCCTTGATTTCCATTTCGCGATCGCGCAATTCCCCTGCCTTATCAAAGTCCTGTGATCGGACAGCATCGTCCTTATCCTTAAGGACTTGACGCAATTCCTTATCCAACTCCTTCGCCGCTGGTGGCAATTGGGAGTTAATCAGGCGGACACGACTTCCGGCTTCATCCACCAGGTCAATTGCCTTATCTGGCAGGTAACGGTCACTAATGTAACGATCCGACAGCTTCGCCGCTGCTTCCAGTGCTTGGTCTAAGATTTTCAGCTTGTGGTGTTGCTCGTAGCGCTCGCGCAAACCGTAAAGAATCTCAATCGTCTCTTCGACTGAGGGTTCACCAACCATCACCGGTTGGAAACGACGCTCAAGGGCCGCATCCCGTTCGATATGCTTGCGGTACTCATCAAGCGTGGTTGCACCGATGCACTGCAATTCACCTCTAGCCAAAGCTGGCTTGAGAATATTAGCCGCATCAATTGCCCCTTCGGCGGCACCGGCACCAATCAGGGTGTGGACTTCGTCAATTACCAGGATGACGTTTCCGGCTTGACGAATCTCATCCATGATTTTCTTCAAGCGCTCTTCGAACTCACCTCTATACTTGGTGCCAGCAACCAGCAAACCAATATCGAGGGTAACTACCCGCTTTTCTTCCAGGATGTCGGGTACGTCATTGTTCGCGATGCGCTGGGCCAATCCTTCTGCGATCGCTGTCTTACCAACTCCAGGTTCTCCAATCAACACTGGGTTGTTCTTTGTGCGGCGTCCCAAAATCTGGATCACCCGCTCAATTTCCTTAGCTCGTCCCACCACTGGGTCTAGCTTGCCCTCACTTGCCATAACAGTCAGGTTCGAGCCAAACTCATCCAGAGTCGGAGTCTTTGTGCGGCCAGGAGCGGCTCCGCTCGTGACTTCTGCCGTCTCACCTAGCATCCGAATCACTTGAGTTCTTACCTTGGTCAGGTCTACTCCCAGGTTTTCCAAAACTCTAGCAGCGACTCCTTCCCCTTCCCGGATTAATCCAAGAAGCAAATGTTCCGTGCCAATGTAGTTATGCCCCAGCTGACGGGCTTCCTCAAGCGATAGCTCCAGAACGCGTTTCGCTCTGGGGGTAAACGGAATTTCTACCGCAACGAAGCCGGAACCCCTGCCAATGATTTTCTCTACTTCAATTCGGGCGTCTTTGAGGTTGACACCCATTGATTTGAGGACTTTGGCAGCGACGCCAGTTCCTTCTCCAATCAGTCCCAGGAGGATTTGCTCCGTGCCTACAAAGTTGTGCCCCAGGCGACGTGCCTCTTCCTGGGCCAGCATGATCACCTTAATGGCTTTTTCTGTAAAGCGTTCAAACATGGCGTATTTCCATCACCTGTTGCGTGCCCGTGTACGCTGATTCTAGCATAGGGGATTTCTCCGACTGTCTTTTTGAAGACAACCAGCGACACCAGTATTGGCCTGGATATCCCTACCCTCTGAGTGGGGATCTTGGGAATACGCTTTTACTGTTTGTGATTAATCAACCATTTGAGGATTGCTTGAGCGACTTACTGGCAAGGATTTGAGCCTCCCAGGAGTCAGACAATTGCCAGTTACAAAAGGCTAGGTGATGCTTGACTTGCCGATAACACTCGGCAAGTGTTTCCTCTACTTCCCTAGTTTGCAGACCACTGCGCCAGAGAATCAAGGCATCTTCACCCGTGTCTTTGTAATAGCGTCGGCGTCGGCCGACTTCAGTAAAGCCAAACTTTTGGTAAAGAGATAGCGCGGCTTGATTAGATGGCTTCACCTCCAGGGTTGCCCACTCCAATTGACGCCTTTTGGCATCCCGCAGTAAAGCATACAGCAATAGTTTCCCCAGTCCCTGGCGCTGGTAATTTGGATGCACCGCAAGAATCGTAATATGCGCCTCCTCCAAGATTGACCAATAACAACCTAACCCCAAAAGGGATTTTTGAGCGGTCGGGGCGATTTCAAAATCTGTCCTTACAGAGTTTTGAGTTAAAACTTCGGACGACTCACCACTGAATCCGGACTCCCTGTCATCTTTTGCTGCTTCTAAAATCAGCAATTGACTATTGGGGCTTTCTAACTCTTGCTCGTAACCCGACCTTGTCCAAAGTCCACCAAAACACAGCTGGTCTAGTTCCACCGCTGCACTCAGCTGCTGTGCTGTTAATGGCTTAAGTTCTAAGAAAGTCACAGCCCTCAATTGTACACTGATTAACGAGACGCAAGTTCCGCCTGTAATGCCAACCAAGGAAAATAGTTACATTATGCAATCAACTTACCCCTCTGGGGTTCAAAATTCGGGATGCCAGTATCTCTCCTCACCCACCAATTCTCTTGCCGATCGCTCACCCAATCAGGAACTGCTACCTCTCACAGCCAAAGTCAACAATCGTGACTGTCTGGAAATTGGCGGCTGTGATGTAACGACGTTGGTGGAACAATTTGGTTCCCCCCTTTATATCTTAGACGAGCTAACGCTTAGAACGGCTTGCCGTCAGTATCGGGATGCTTTTGCTCGCTACTACAAGGGTGAATCCCTGGTACTCTATGCTTCTAAAGCTTGGAATTGTTTGGCTGTTTGTGCGATCGCTGCCTCTGAAGGCTTGGGTATAGATGTCGTGTCGGGTGGTGAACTCTATACGGCTTTGGAAGCTGGCGTCAGTGGTGACAAACTCTATCTACATGGCAATAACAAATCTCGCGCTGAACTTGAGTTAGCCATTGAGTCCGGCTCCACGATTGTGGTCGATAACTGGCTGGAGTTACACAATCTGGTAGACATTATAGAGACGCGATTAACTGCATCTTTACAAGCACCTCGGATTATGCTAAGGCTGACTCCAGGTATCGAGTGCCATACCCACGAATACATTCGCACCGGTCACCTCGACAGCAAGTTTGGCTTTGATCCCAATGCTTTAGATGATGTATTTGCCTTTGTTAGCGAACACTCTTCTCTGAACTGCATTGGTCTACATGCCCATATTGGTTCTCAGATTTTTGAGAGCCAACCCCACAAAGACCTAGCTGGTGTTTTAGTGGATTGTATGACTAAAGCCTCCCGCTACGGGTTGCCGATTCATGAACTGAATGTCGGGGGAGGATTGGGAATTCGTTATACAGAATCGGACGATCCCCCGAGCATTGATGCTTGGGTGAAGGGTGTCTGTGAAGCGCTTAACCGTGCTTGTGAGGAGCAGCAGTTGCCCCTACCGAAGCTTTTATCCGAACCAGGGCGATCGCTAATTGGTACAGCCTGTGTCACAGCTTACACGCTGGGTAGCCGTAAGGTCATTCCAGGAATGCGGACATACTTAGCTGTTGATGGTGGTATGTCAGATAATCCTCGCCCGATTACTTACCAGTCCGTGTACCGATGTGTGGTTGCTAACCGGATGTCAGCTCCCTTAACAGAAACAGTCACCATTGCTGGTAAACACTGCGAATCGGGAGACATCCTCATCAAAGAAGCAACCCTGCCTCAAACTGAGCCAGGAGATATCTTCGTTGTCATGAGTACCGGTGCCTACAATTACAGCATGGCTTCTAACTACAATCGCTTGCCCCGGCCGGCAGCTGTATTGGTGCACGAGGGAGAAGCTAACTTAATTTTGCAACGGGAAACCTACGAAGACTTAATTCGGCAGGATCGTTTGCCAGTACGACTATCTATCCAGAGTTCATAGAGCTGAGATATCGCGTCTCTAGGCATTAGCAGGCACAAACTTGTTGCACTGAGATTTTCCTTCATAAATGAAGGCGAATCTCAGTGCCCGACCCTAAGGGCCGGATACCCTTTTCCAAGCTCTCGGATTTCTCCTGCATCATCCTGGTTCTCAGGTATTTTCATGAAGACTTCTGCGGCGACCCGCTCTACCTGGAGGGCAACGACCGAAGGAGAAAGGACGAATCCCTCCTGTTGCAGGTTGATTCTCCGTTGCTGCTCTCCAAGCCGCCCACAAGCGCAGCTGTTCACTTTGCCAATCACTAAGTAACTGGCTCACCTGGAGAACGAACGTCTCGGGTTCTATGTGTTTTGCTAAGAAGGCGGAATACAAGTCTCTTTGTATCTGATTCCGCAAACGCATTTATGCACTCTCTCGGAGAAACCCAGGCTCCCGCCTGTTCCCTCGTGAGTTTCCTCAGAAACTCACATCTACTTATAGCGAGTGCAAAAACCCGTAGCGTCAGATAATCACTCAAGCCTAATCCCTCATTTGCTAACAACTAATCGCGTTCTCCGGCTAAAATCAAGCCAGAGTCCAGCATCCTAATAGCTAATCATTGATTGAAGTTTAATGCCTCCGTCGTCGTCGGGTCCTGTTGCTGACCCTGGATGGGTTCAGAACTTGTTGCTTCACAGCATCGATGTCGGATTGGTTCTGGCCCTCACTTATATGGTGCTCCTGATCATTGGGGAGCGCCGAACTTTGTGGATGGTTCGGGGGTTAATTGTCCTGATGTTAGCTGCTGCCGTGAGTAATAGGTTGGGGCTGACACTACTAAGTTTTGTGCTAGAAAAGTTGGTGGTTGGCTCGGCTGTAGCAATGGCTGTGATTTTCCAGTCAGAGTTTCGTCGGTTCCTTGAACAGGTAGGGCGGGGAGAAATCGTACAGCTGTTTCAAGCGCAACGACGCCCGATCCCTAAACCAGACAGTGTGATTGATGAAATTGTGGACGCCGTCAAAGAATTATCTCAAAATCGGATCGGCGCTTTGATGATTATGGAAACGAATGGGCCGATTGATGAGCGGGATGTTTCTGTGCCCGGAGTTCAGCTCAATGCCGAACTTTCTAAAGAACTGCTGCAAACCATCTTCCAAACAACAACGTTGTTGCATGATGGAGCTGTGCTGATTCGTGGTTCACGCATTGCTGCCGCTGGTGTGATTTTGCCTCTTTCTGAGCGTACAGCCTCACGGCAGTTGGGTACGCGCCATCGAGCAGCGATGGGAATTACGGAACGTGTCGAAAACTGTCTTTGTATTGTTGTATCTGAAGAGACGGGTTCAATTTCTTTGGCGGAAAGAGGAAAACTGAACCGACCATTAACTAGCAATAAACTTAAGGAACTGCTGGAGGCTCGATTTTCAACGGCTGTTGATCGTGAGGCAGTTGCCCCAGGTTTACGTAGTTTGGGTCGCCGATTTAAATCTAAGGCAAAGGTGCTGGGTTCGCGTTTTCTCCGTCTTCCGTCATCAACTTCGCGAGAGAAGAAATGACTAAAAAAAGGCTGAAGTATAAAGGATAAAGGATGAAGGCATGAACATTCATCGAATTCAAGCAAATGTTTTCATTCGTGCAAAATAACTCAAAGCAAAACATCCTTTGAGCTAGCCTCTCGGATTTCTCCGTAGAGTCCTTACTTCATACTTCATACTTCATACTTCCTGCTGACTGCTATGCCAACTATCTTACAAGAACTTCCAAGCGACCTCGATCAAGACCGCCTGCCAAGGCATGTGGCGGTAATTATGGATGGAAATGGTCGTTGGGCAAAACGCCGAGGCCTACCCCGGATTATGGGGCATCGGCAAGGGGTAGATGCTCTCAAGGACTTACTACGCTGCTGCAATGATTGGGGAATCAAAGCACTCACGGCTTATGCGTTTTCCACGGAGAACTGGGGGCGTCCGCATGAGGAAGTTGATTTCTTGATGACTCTGTTTGAGCGGGTTTTGGTGCGAGAACTCCAGGAAATGATGAAGGAAAATGTGCGGATTCAGTTTGTGGGGAATTTAGCTGCCCTACCGCCATCGCTCCAAGCACAAATCGAGCGCTCGATGACTGAAACTCAACAGAACCCTGGCATTCAGTTTACTGTTGCTACAAACTATGGGGGTCGTCAAGAAATTTTGCAAGCCTGTCGTGCGATCGCCACCCAGGTGCAGGAAGGTCACATCCAACCCGATGAGATTGACGAGGCGCTATTTTCGCGCCACCTCTACACGGCTAATGTATGTGACCCAGATTTGCTCATCCGCACCAGTGGGGAGATGCGCCTTAGCAACTTCCTACTTTGGCAGATGGCGTATGCCGAATTTTATATCACAGAAGCCCTCTGGCCTGATTTTGACCGGACAGAATTTCATCGGGCTTTGTCTTCCTATCAGCAACGCGATCGCCGATTTGGCAAAGTGTAACGTTTTCGGATTTGGGATTTGGGATTAATACAGTCTCTGGTAAAGTCCAAAAAACTTGGACTCTGCCCAACCGACCCCAATCCAAAATCCAAAATCGTTCGACTGAGCGTCTCCGCCCTGAGCTTGTCGAAGGGTCACGCCGAAGTCCAAAATCTAAAATCCCATTAAGGGCCAGAAAAAACAGCAGCTTCTACATCCTCACGGCTGAGGGAGTACTTGAAGGAGCGTATGATATCTCGCCCACTTTCGCCTGTTCCTAGATAGCGTACAGTTAACTCTTCGACTTCCAAGCACAATTCGGCTTTCCAAGCAGGTCGCTCAACGCGCCAGCAGTGTAGGTCATCGCGGTCTTGTTCACATCCCTGCATTTGTAGCCACTGCTCTATTTCAGGGAGGGGATGGTTATACAAAGGGGTATCAGCTGACGGAAGTGCCATAGGGAGTTGAAGAGTTTTCAGTTTTGAGTTGCTCAAGTGTTGATAAAATGCGACAGACTAATATCTGCCAGCTTCTCTTAATTTAGGAATTGTTGGAACGTTGCTTGTCACCGACTGCTCGTCCAAGGGTGGGTGGGACTTAACAGAGACAGGTATTGCCAGCTGGTTAGGACTGTGCTGTTGTTGTGTCGGCAAGGCGTTACTGCTTGTTCCAGAGACATGGAAAGCGAATTCCCCTCGTGTTAATCCGATCGCGATCGCTAAAACTAAGCAACCCACGAAAGTTAAGCCCAGAATAAATAGAGCAAAAATCTCCCCAGCTGAGAGAGGACGGTCAGTTGGGTCAAGGTAAGCTGAGGACGTGTACGTCCGTCGTGGTTGGTTAACCGGAGCATTTAATCCTGGGGGCGGCTGAATCACATTGAGGCGTGAATAGCCAATTTTTTGGTCATACACTACACGCCGCTCTGGATTACTCAGGGTGGCATAGGCTTCGTTAAGCTGTTGGAACTTGGTAGTTGCCGTTTGAGCTGGTAGGTCAGTTGTATCGGGATGATAACGCTTACTTAATTCCCGATACGCACGTCGGATTTCTAGCGGTGAGGCACTAGGATGCAATCCCAGTAGCGCATAGTAGCTGGTCTGGTTTTGGATGACGCGATCCCTGATTGTTTGTCTTACCCGATCTTGAGCCACCGCAGTTCCATCCTGCCTCTCTACAAGGGGTTTCTGATCATTCTAAGCCAAGCTCTATCGCCCCGCTACGTTAGCGAAGCGGCTCTGGGAGCAAGAGCGCACAAAATTTACGCCAAACCTAGCCGGGATTCAGCCAAAATATCACTGGGACTGATACACTACGCCACAAATTGCCGATAACAGCAGCCAACCCAGTAGATTCACTCGCAAATCAAACAGCGTCACATCCAGCAAGTTGAATAGGGTACAGCCGCCAAAAGCCACCAGATAGGTGAAAAGAATTAATCTATCTTGATGCCTCTGATACCTAGGTGTGGTTGGTGCGACATCTGACCAGGCACCTATGAGCAGGACAGCTTGAGCCAAAATCCAGCTAATTAAGCTACAGAAGAGCAGTGTTGCTGGGATGCCAGTTTCAGCGGTTAACATCAGCAGCACATTGTGGGGGTGACCCAGCCAGAGGTGCGTTTTGGCTTCATAGAGTGGAGTAAAATTCCGTAATCCCCAACCCAGCCAAGGTCGTTCCTGAGTCATTGACCAGGCAAATTGCCACTGCGTTGTCCGCAGTTGAGCTACAGGTCGGTTGGGATGCAATTGGTCAGAAAGCCGCGCCCAGAAGAAAGCTGGGACAATGCTACGCAGCCATTGACGCCCTGGATCTAGACCAAAAGACGCCCAGAGAATAGTACCCGCAGCGGCGGTGACTCCTGCCACAAGCCAGCGCCAGCCCAGGTATAGGGCAAAGGCAAGGCAAGCTAAAACAGCGATCGCCCAGACATTACGAGAATTAGTCAGGATAAGAGCGATCGCATTCCCAATGACCAAGACGCTCCAAAACAACAATAGGGTGCCTTGGGACTTATTCCAGCGCTGTTGTAAAGTCTGAAACGTCTCAATCCACAGCCCTAAGCCCAAAACAAAAACAGTTTGGAGATAAAACGCCAAGATATTGGCATACATGAACACCGAAGACATCCGACCCAGAGGATTGCCACCAGGTAATATCACCCAACCAATCGCACCTTGCAACGGCTCTGAACCAGCCCACCCCAAATACAGCTGCCCAAAACCTAGAATCAGTACTGGCAAGGAACCAACAACAAGAAGCCTTGCCATCTGCCGTAGCTGAGTGGGGCAGTGAATTAGGGCACTAAAGGCCGCAAAAACTATGAAATATGGTAAGAAATTAGCTAACCCGAGAAAAGCTGCTGTACGGTCATGGGCAAAGCAACAGGTGATAATCAACCAACCGCTAAGGATACTCAGTCCCCAATTCAGAGGGCGTCGAATAATAGTGCGGTGCTGTTGCTTCCAGGCCCCTGCCACAGCTAGCAACAGCCCGACTATTCCTACAGTTGGAAACCAGGGTAACAAGAACAACCCTAGTTGAGCACAATTCCAGGCTCCCTGCAAGTGCTGTTCAGGATGCCGACTAAAACAGTTTTGAACTTTGAGTTTTGAGTTTTGAGTTTTGAATCGGCTTCTCACTCGTCACTCCTCACGTTGATCGATCTGATTGCATAGGAGCTTGAGTGAGGAAGCCTAACACGATCAAATCGGCTCCCAGCACTCGGCACGAGTCAGGCGAATTTGTGCTAAGGCAAAGATAGTGGGGATGATGCGACCGTAATTTGTGGCGATCGCCCGCCAACCCAAGTCAGCAAAGAAATAGCCCCATAGTACCGGACCGAGCAACGCCAATACACTCCGGGTAGCACCATAACGAGCAGCATTCGCCGCCATTCCCTGCCGTGCCGTTTGCAGCGCCAGGTAGTTCTGAAACTGTGCCGCTGCCGCTGCGCCACCGCGAACGACGGTTTCTTTTGCAACTTGATAGGTAGCAAAATGAATGGCAAACTGACGTGCCATCTGTTGTAGCAGTATCGGCTTAAGGACTGAACTAACTGCCAAGGCACCACCACCTTTGATGAGCAAACCCATTGGGTTGTGCTGTAGGTGTACGGGTAACGGTTCACAAAGGTTGGACTGGGCAAGCGATCGCTGCACCCGAACTGTAAGTGATTTCTTTTCTGATGCCGGTAAACGTTTCCAGGTTCGACCCATCAAGTTGAGAAAAATTTCTGCCTCTAAATCAGTAGTTGTCAGCTTTTTAGAGTAGGGAATCTTCAAATAACGACAAACCTGAATCAGCGCTTGCCGATAGGTGAATTCGCCAGTGCGTCCCTGTAGCACTGTCAACCCATCTGCTGCCAAAAAGCGAAATCGCTCCTCTAGAGCATCCAACCAAGCTTCGTGGTCTTGGCTTTGGATATCTATCGGGTCAGGTGTTTGAACATAATCTAGCGGGTTAAACCTGCGGCGGAATAGAATTTCCGTCAGCTGCTGTAATTCTTCTTCTGTAGCTAACTCTAACGCGGTTCTCAGCTCATCCAATGTCGTTCCCTCCACCTAGTCCTCCGCAAGTATGCCCCCGCTATAGCCGTTGGGCTAGCAGTGGGAGAAATTGCGGGTCGGATTTACCAATTAAACCTCATTTTTCTCAGGGAGAATATTGGGTGCCCGTTTTTATATGCCGTTAGGCTGGGAACGTAGCCAAAACCCGTATTCTGCTTACGCAGCAGACTTCCCAAAAGGGAGTAACAAGCCCAGATTCAGTATTGTCAACTATTCTACTTCTATATACTCAACCTACAAGGAGCATCAGTCGTGTTTGATGTCGCCATTATTGGTGCTGGTCTAGCGGGACTCACCTGCGCTCAACAGCTTCAACAAGCTGGGTATAGTGTGGTTGTCGTGGAAAAGTCTCGTGGTGTCGGGGGACGAGTCGCAACGCGACGCCTGCATGACACCCGCGCCGATCATGGGGTGCGTTACCTGGAACCACAAGGAAAGTTGTTGCAGGAACTGATTGAGAAACTAGTAGAGCGCGGCATCGTCCAGACCTGGACTAATACTATTTATGAACTAAAATCAGCAAAACTGGAGTCGGTCGTCAACACTCCTTCTCACCCCTCATCTCCGACGCCTCAATCCTCATTGCTTAACCGTTACGTAGCACCAACGGGAATGACAGCGGTTGCTAAATTTCTCGCCACTGATTTGGAAATTTGGCTCAATCGACGAGTACAGTCCATCCTCCCAACCGCAGAGACAACCTGGCATCTCACCCTTGAGCCAGCTGCTGAAACACAGAACGAACTAACAGCCAAAGCGATCGTACTTGCGATCCCAGCGCCTCAAGCCTTGATGCTACTGGAACCCTTAGCCCAAACGGGTTTGCCATCGGCATTTCTGGAGAGTCTGGGTTCTGTTGAGTTTGACCCCTGCCTGAGTGTAATTGCAGGATATCCAGCTACAGGGATAAGTCATGACTTGCCCCTACCCAGTTGGAAAGCTTGTACCATATCAAACAACTCTGATTTAGCCTGGATTGGTTTAGACAGCAGCAAACGCCCAGACCCCAAAAACCCTATTTTTGTCCTGCAAAGTACGGGTGAGTTTGCCAAACATTACTTGAATACCGAAGATCTAAATTCAGCCGGACAGCAGCTATTATCCTGTGCAGCACAGTTGCTAATTCCTTGGCTCGCTACCCCTGATTGGTTTCAAGTTCACCGCTGGCGCTATGCTTTCCCCAGCCGTCCCTTGAATCAAGACTGCCTCGTTGCGACGAAGCCATTACCCCTAGTTTGTTGTGGCGATTGGTGTGGGGGAAACCTGATAGAAAGTGCGATGAATTCTGGATTAGCCGCTGCTGCCAAGATTACACCATCCCAGGAGAAGGCACTTAACTGAAGGCTTTGTTATCAGTGAATGGTCAAATGACGGGGGAATCTGAAAGAACTGGATTTTTATCCAAAGCTATCCGGAGAGTTATTGTCTCCCTAGGAAGAGAGAAGTGGTAGATGCACCCTGTAAATTACCCCTCAGCCTCACAGCTGGGGGGCTTTTTCTTGCCTAACGCGGTATTGGTCCACACAGGGGTGTGGTCAATCCAAGAGGCAAGGGGGCATGGGAGCGGGGTTCGGGGGGGAGTTTCAGACGGGGCTTGATACCCATGTTCCGATGCAGCTCCACACAGGAGGGAAGGGTTTGTTCCCCCCTGCCTATAAGGTCAATCCCGCTTCCCCAGTCCTCTGGTAACCTGCTATTTCAAAGCTTGGTGCGGTCAGTTAAGATTTCGTAACCCTCATCTGTCACCAATACAGTATGCTCAAACTGAGCTGATAGGGCATTATCTACTGTCACGGCTGTCCAACGGTCTGCTAGGACGCGAGTGAACCTAG
>DATNPI010000627.1:0-10555 GCA_036703325.1 Coleofasciculaceae cyanobacterium | reverse complement strand
AGTGCCAATATCGATGAGTGCAATCAACTCCTCATCAGAATCAGTATCTTGCCCAAACGTGTAAATAATTCGGCAATCATACTCGACTCAACAAGCCCACAAACCCTCTAACTGACCTTTCAATTTGTTGCCTTTAAAGCTGGAGCAAACGGGTTATCTAAAAGCAATTCTAAAATCTAAAAAATTCTTTCCTCTAACTTAAGATTCTTACGAACAGCTCGCTTAAAAGCACGCCGAAAGCTACTATCCCAAACCAGTGTTCTCATTCTTGACTTAACAAATCAGCTCGTAGTTCAGCAAGTGTACTACGCTTGGCTTTACCTGTTTTGAATGCTTCTAGCGTTTGTGTTGCATTTCTTGCGATTTCCCGACGCCGTTGTTCAACCCGTCTTTTATAAATCAGTTCTAGTAGCAAGTCTTGGTCTTCTAGAGAAAGAGCCTCAACGTATTCAATGACTGTCTGAAGAGGTACAGGCTTACTCATTGGTAAAGTTTGTAAGTTTTAAGCGACTAATATTTAGTGATTTTATCTTTTGGATAGCTGACACACCTATCTTACTTCCCCTCATCCTCCTCTGATTTGGACGGCGGCAATAAGGAGTCTGGCAGTTCGTCAAGAGTCTTGTTAACCGCTTTGCAGAACGCTTTCATTTGGTAAACCGTCATTGTCGGTTCTGCTTCTCCCTTTTCCCAACGGCGAATGGTTGAAGAAGTTACACCCATAAGCCTTACCAAGTCGTCTTGAGTGAGTCCCGCTGCCAAACGCAATTTTTTAAATGGAGAATCAGTCTCCTGTGGTTGACCTTTCTTTGGTCTTGCCATATGATAAAAACCATAGAATTTAATCGGTTTTGAGTTTTGTTTTTTGGGATAACAACGGGCAGGCAGCCCAAAAAACTAGCGTTTGGCTAGTCGGTTGTCCCGGTAAGTTGTCTTGCCAGAACAAAACGAGCAATTGCCTAGAGCGCGAATGGCTTGGTGGGCAATGGCTCTCATGTCCATTAACCAGATTATCCATGAAGAAATCCAAAGCGACAGAAGCATTCCGCGTCGCGTCGGAGATTGCTGCCATCCGCGCAGCACTCAAAAAACGTGGCTACCGCATCCACAAGCGCCCCAAGCAAGCGGCGTGGAAGGTATTTACCCCCTTAGTCCCCCCTTGGTAAGGGGGGAAACAAAAGCTCTTAGTCCCCCAAGACCAAAAGCTTCTCCTTCTCCTTATTCTCCCCCCTTGCTAAGGGGGGCTGGGGGGGGTAAGGCGGGAAACAGCGGAGTGCTTGCTGACCTATCAACCCGCTCCCTTGACTCGCCTGGGTACTTCACCCACAAAACGACGACGCTGACCGCCAAACCATCGAAACCATCATTCAAAGCGCCATAAAAAAGCAACCCGCAAACATCACTAGGAGAGCATCATGACTTATTTTGAAAAGCTGCATCCGTGGTGCATCATCCGCCCACTCCCGAACTTACAACGACTCATCGTCGCTCGGTGTCGTCGCCGCAATGATGCCGAATCCCATGTGCAACTCCTGCGACAGCTATCCCCAAACGTTCCCTACGAAGTCGTTTTTGACGTGTCGCCGGATGACCCAGACGATTAGATCCCCCCTAGCCCCCCTTAAAAAGGGGGGAAATTTCTCTTATACCAAATCCGCCTTGTACACTCCTTTTTTGCTTCAGTGGACAATCTCTCCCTCTCTCCCCCTCTCCCCCTATGCGAGGGAATAAGGGGGTAATTCAAACGGATTTGGTATCAGCCCCCCTTTTTAAGGGGGGTTGGGGGGATCATAAATGTCGCAGCCAAACCAAGAAATGGATTCAAATCCGACTGCTCCTTCCCCACAACAGCCATGAACTTTCTGCGCCGTCGCATCAACCCCGAAACTTTCGTCATCACTCGCAGGCAACTTGCCAAACATCTAAAAATTGACCCCAGTCGGGTGTGGCGATGGGAAAAGTGGAAGCATATCCTTTGGGTGCATATCGAAGGCTTAGGCGGCTACTTCATCAGCTACCGCAAACTAGAGCAATGGGTAGCCGCTTGTTGCACCTTGATTCGCTTCTGCCGAGACTTGAAGTCCCTTGAAGCCGTCTGGTCAGCAATTAAGCGAGAAGCTCAAAGATACACAGAAGAAGCGTTCATGCGACTCTCTAAGCTCTACGATCAACAACAAACCTGCTTGTATCCTCAGTAATTAGCAAGATACTGTGGAGCGAAACGTATTATAAAACTGTGTCATTAGGCTGATCGCACTGAATCTAATTTCCACAACAACCCAATGCATTCACCTGAAATCATCGTCGATTATCAATGCCACAATGCTGAAAATCCAGTGTGGCACCCTTTTGAACAACGCTTTTACTGGACTGATATCCCCAGAGGCCGTCTGTTCCGCTATGAACCCGCTACCGGCATCCATGAGCAAATCTACTCTGGAGAATCCGTCGGCGGCTTCACGATTCAAGAAGACGGGGCACTCCTCCTATTCAAGGCTCGTGGAGCCATCGAGCGCTGGTATGAGGGGAAAATCACTACCCTGATTCCTGAACTGGCCTCGGAACGTGAAACCCGCTTCAATGACGTTATTGCTGACCCCGCAGGGCGCGTCTTTTGTGGAACCATGTCCACTGCCGACCGCTTGGGTCGCCTCTACCGACTAGAGCTTGACGGTTCCCTCACCCTAATACTCGACGGGGTTGATGTCCCCAATGGAATGGCCTTTACTCCGGATAGAAAGCAGTTCTACTTCACCGACTCTCCCAAACGCGAAATCTATCAGTTTGACTACGACCTTAAAAGCGGCAACCTCAGCAATCAGCGTGTTCACATCACTACTCCCGAGGGAGAGGGCTTACCTGATGGCATGACGGTCGATGCCGAGGGTTATATTTGGTCGGGTCGGTGGGAGGGTGGACACCTCTTTCGCTATGCCCCTGATGGCACGGAAGTTTTACGCATTCCTTTCCCGGCGTTAAAGGTTAGCAGTATCACATTTGGTGGCTCCGACTATACCGAGATGTACATCACTACAGCAGGCGGCGATGACCGCACCACTGAAGGGTCGGGAGCTGGAGCCATCTTCCGCTTAAACCTTGGCATTCGGGGAATGCCAGAATTTCTGTCTAAGATCGCCTTTTAGTTGAGTCAGGTTAAAGTGAAATGAAGATAGAGTCGCGCTAACGACGATTTCTCGCTATGAGTCAAGCGGAATTTCGCTTTCATGCAGAACTCAATTTCTTTTTGCCACCGAACAAACGGCAGGTAAACTTCACCCATTGCTTTGAGGGTCGAGCCTCAATCAAGGACATGATTGAAGCTTTAGGTGTCCCCCATCCGGAAGTGGACTGGATTACAGTCAACGGGGATTCGGTGGATTTCTCCTATATTGTTCAAGATGGCGATCGCATCAACGTCTATCCAGTTTCTGCTGCCAGTGAGGTCACGTCAACTGTCTGTGTCCGCCCGCACCCTCTGCCTTGTTACCGCTTCGTTGTCGATATCAATTTAGGGAAACTGGCAACATCTTTGAGGATACTGGGCTTCGATACCTTATACCGTAACGACTACGCCGACGAAGAATTAGCCAAGATTTCCGCCTCCCAAGAACGGATTCTGTTAACTCGTGATAAAGGTTTGTTAATGCGTAGTCTGGTGACCTATGGGTATTACGTCAGAGATACTAACCCAGAGCGACAGATAGTCGAGGTACTCAGACGCTTCAACTTGTACAAAGAAGCATTGCCATTTCACAGGTGTCTACGCTGCAATGGTTTACTCAAACCCGTATCTAAGGAATCAATCATCGACCAACTGCCAGAAAAGACACGGCGTTCTATCAATGAATTTCATCGTTGCTGTGAATGTGGTCAGATCTATTGGAGAGGGTCGCACGCTAAACGGATGCAGCAGTTTATTGAGGGGGTGCTTGATGCAAGGTTAGTCGATTTGAATCAACCACAAAAGCCTGATTTTGAGCCGAATACCCACTTCACATAAATAACTCCTCCAATCGAGTGAGCTTTCTGAGGAAATGTTCTATCCTTGGATAGTTGATTACTGGAAATTGGTTGTAGCGTCTTGAGGAAGATTTTGAGGCGTCTGACGCCGAAGAAAAAACAAATTGACCACAGCTTGGCCACTGTATTAATGGCATTATCCCTCTTGGGACTGACTAACGTATCAGACCCGACAGCACAAGCTAAGGATGTGGATCTGAAAGTGGGAGTTGTGCAACGATTTGGAGAAAAACCCACCGACCAGCTAACGTTGCAAGCTAGCTCTGGCGATCGCCTTACCTTACGCTTTTTGTCAGGCGATATGCAACAGAAAACTGTACAAGTTAACAGCTTGAAGCTGGAAACGGTGATGCAGCCGCTACCGACACCGACGGTAGAAGAGCGTTTAGTTCTTAGCAACCACTCTACCTTTGAAACCGCAGAAGACAGCGCCAATCAGTGGCGACAGCGAGGCATTGACGTGGAGGTAGCCAAGCCGGATGGCTGGCAAGTCTGGGCAAAACGAGAGGTTTATCAGACACCTCTAGTGCGGCGTAAGCTGCTCTCGACGATTCAAGCCCAAGGCGGTGCAAACGCCTACCTCGAAACAGAAGTTCTCAAACAGGTGCCACGAGCCTCGTTTGTGATCGATGGCTTTCGCTACAATCGGCGGCAATTGGAGATTTCTGCTGGGAAAAATCTAATTCAAGTTGGTGTTGGTAAAGATGATAGAAAGCCTCGTCTATATGCTGGAAGCTTGCGACTCCAGCCTGACGCCTACGGGACATACACTCTGGTAAATCAGGTATCAGTAGAGAACTATTTGCGGGGTGTTGTGCCTCACGAAATTGGAGCCGAGGCACCCTATGCGGCAGTGGAAGCTCAGACAATCATTGCGCGAACTTATGCCCTACGGAACCTACGCCGATTTGCCGCTGATGGATACGAACTCTGTGCAGATACTCACTGCCAGGTTTATAAAGGATTATCCGATACATGGCCTGCTGCTGATAAAGCGATCGCGTCTACCAAGGGTTTGGTGCTGACTTACAACAACGAGCTGGTAGATGCCTTGTATTCTTCCACCACTGGCGGTATCACTGCTCCTTTCAGTGACGTTTGGAATGGTGCACAGCGCCCTTACTTAAAAGCTGTGATTGATTCGCCCAACTCGACGTGGAATTTATCGCAAAAATCTTTAGCCAATGAACAAAATTTCCGCCAGTTCATCAACATGAAGCAGGGATTTAATGAAACTGGGAGGGATGACTTCCGCTGGCGCTACACCAGATCGCTGGGGCAGATAACAGCGTATTTACAGACTTATCTTAAAAAAGCAAAACATCCCCTTGCTAACTTCACCACAATTCAGCAAATGCAAGTGGTGGAGCGAAGTCCAGCTGGACGAATCCTCAAACTCCTCGTACAAACTGATAAGGGCATCATTGAAATCCATAAAAATGAAGCCCGCAGCGCCTTTGAACCTCCTTTGAGTACTCTCTATTATGTAGAGCCAATTTACGGAGCCAATAAAGCCCTCGAAGGTTATGCTTTCGTGGGTGGTGGCTTTGGACATGGTGTTGGTTTGAGTCAATATGGAGCTCATAATTTAGCTAAACTCGGCTGGTCAGGAGAGCAGATTCTCAGTTTCTACTATCCCGGAGCTCAAATTCAGCCCCTGAGCGATTCCATTGTCTTCTGGCAAGAGCCACAAGAACCCGTGGTACGTCAGCAACCCAAGCAACCCTCAGCGGACTGGTTCATCTGGCAAGGGCCAAAAGAACCTGTGATTCCTGGGCAATCTCCGAACAAATCCTGATACTGCTGCTATCAGCCCAAAAACAAAGCAGGGACACTAACGATGTGTCCCTGCTCAAATACTCTTTTGTTATGAAGCTCCTCAGTCCAAGCGAGAAAGATGACTATTCACATTAATTGGGGTTGGCACAAAAAAAGCGCCACACATTACCGTCATAGACCTTGGACTAGAAACTATCTCAGTGATTCTTGATCTATTAGTACAGTTCTTCCTCTTGGTGGGTGAGGATGGTGCAATCAGACTTGGGATAAGCTACACAGGTCAGCACGTATCCAGCCTCGATCTGATCGTCATCTAGGAAAGATTGGTCAGATTGATCGACCTCACCCTCAGAGATTTTGCCAGCGCAGGTAGAGCAGGCACCAGCACGACAGGAGTAGGGCAGGTCAAGACCTTGCTCTTCAGCCGCGTCGAGAATGTATTCGTCGTCGGGAACTTCAATAGTAGTATTCAGCCCCTCGGCTTCGTTGATCAACGTGACCTTGAAAGTTGCCATTAGTAATCCTCTCTGTTGATTTGAAACGGCAGTAGAAATTCTGAGTGCAGCGGACTTCACGCTAGCGCCCTTCGCCGTCGGCAAGGTTAGCTTTGCCTTGTCCACTTCATCTCTGATACTACGGGAAAACATTCCAGAGGTTGAAAGGGATTAGGAATGAAATTCTGAATTGAGTATTAAATTAGTTATTCTTATGTAGCAACTAGGAGATAAGTCGAATGAAAATTTCGCCCAAAGTTGCTCTGAAGCTAGTATTTCATACAGTTCTTCAATTATTACATCCCTTCTTTTCTCGATCTAAATTCCCCATGATTAGTATTAGTTATCGTTATAGCTAAAATCAATGATTTGTTCTTAGATCTGGCTAGCATCTGCTCAGAAGGTTAATTATGTCAACAACCCAACGCTGCTCACAAACAAACGACCTGTGTATCCAGACGGGAAGAAACGTGAAGTTTTGCCGCCAGTAATGATGTCAGGACTTACGCAAACACCATCGTGCAAGCCCCCCCCAACCTTGGGGGGAGTAAATCCGGTTCCCCCCAGATTTGGGGGGCTAGGGGGGCGAATGCGTAAGTCCTGGATGTTAAGGTAATACGCCACTGAAAGAGGTGAGAGTATCAAAAGCGATCGCCCCTATTTAGACCTTCGACTCAAATACTGGAAACCCCTGCCGAGAGAAACGCCGAGCTGCTTCTAGAAAAGCCGTAACATCAGCCTCCTTGGTGTTGAAGGCAGTTACTAGGCGAACGATTGTCGAATCGTCTCCTCCCCATCGGTAGAAGCGGAAGCCATCAGCGAGAAGGTGTGAAATAACCGCTTCCGGTAATTCAACGAAAATTTCATTGACCTCAACCGGGTAGCAGAGCTTCACTCCTGGCAACTCTACCAGTCCCTGTGCTAACTTCCTTGCCATTTGGTTAGCATGAGCGGCATTCCTCAACCACAATCCTTCCTTTATGTAGGCCTCCAGTTGGGCTGATAAGAATCGCATTTTTGAGAACAAATGCCCACTGCGCTTGCGACGGTAGCCAAAGGTCTTCGCCAAGGTCTGATTGAAAAAGACTACAGCTTCTGCTGCCATAGCACCGTTCTTGGTTGCTCCCAAGCAGAGTACATCGACGCCAGCACGCCAGGTAAGTTCAGCGGGAGAACAGCCCAAACTGACTACGGCATTAGCAAAACGTGCCCCATCTATATGTAGGTGAAGATCATGTTTATGTGTAATCTCGGCAAGGGCCTGGATTTCATCAACGCCATAGATTGTTCCAGCTTCACTTGCCTGGGTAATGCTCACAGCCGCTGGCTGCACATGATGAACAACGCCAGCACCTGAGCGAGTTAGGACTGCTGCCAAATCAGCGGCTTGAATCTTACCATTAGCTCCTGGTAGTGTCACCAGCTTTGCACCGCCCGTGTAGAATTCTGGTGCCCCGCATTCATCAAGATTGATGTGGGATTCGGCATGGCAGTAAATTGCCCCAAAGGGTGGAGTCATGACAGACAGGGCAAGGGCATTAGCCGCTGACCCAGTTGCCACTGGAAAAATTGTTACCTCTGTCTCAAACAGTTCATTGAACTGGGTCTCTAAGCGCTGAGTATATTCATCCTGACCATAAGACGTTGCCGCCCCATCGTTAGCAGCATTCAGCGCTGCCATGATTTCCGGTGAGACACCTGTGACATTATCGCTAGCGAAGTTCATCGAACTGAGATTTTATCTAAAAGTTCTAGCAGTATTCTTTTAGAGTATCTTCGGTAACTGAACAATGGTATGTACCTTAGAGCGTGTTTGAAAAGTACTGCTGTCAATCGGCAGGGGCGAAGCATTCGGGAAATGCTCTCTGAGATCTACCGAAAATTCGTCGTCCGAATGCTTCGCCCCTAAACTTTTGAAGTTTGCCGAGGACTTCTCAAACACCCTCAATGAAGCTGATATTCCAAAGACATATACCAGCCGTACCAGGATAGCAACTCATAAGCGCCATCTCATAATTACTTCCATGTATTAATTCCTCATCCTCAGCAACTAGCAACACCTCCGTCTCTGCGTTGATCGCCGGCACCTTCAATTAACCCTTCTGAAGTTTCCAGTACAGTATGAACGCCACCAAAAAATAGATTCTTTTCTTGCCATCGCACTAACTGACTGTCAGCAGGAAGCGTTATTTCGTTAACTTCCTCTTCAGCAAATCCAGGTTCAAGATGAAAAACATCATTTTCCCAGTGAATTCTCGGACTCTCCACAGCTTCCTTCACCGACATTTGAAAATCTAGAATATTAGAGATTACTTGTAAGATAGCTGTTCTAATTCGTTTAGAACCACCAGACCCTAAAACAATTTCTGGTTGATTATCTTTCAAAACTATGGTTGGTGCCATCATAGAAGACATCCGTACATTCTCTTGCCACTGATGGAAACCCTGTGGATTTAAATCATCCTCTCCTAACATATTATTAACCATAATATTAGTACCTGGAATCACATATCCAGAACCTTCTCCATTGGACGTTGTAACACTAGCTGCATTTCCTTCACTATCCACTACACTAATATGAGTAGTACTTCCCCATTTGTTAACAATTTCGGATAACCTATGCTCATAGCCAATTAGATGTTCATTAGCTAAAAACTTATCAGCAATATCTGGCTGGTAAAGATTAGTATCATATCCATCTATTCTCGCTTCATTGGTCAATTGCATTACTAGAGCAAGAGTTTCTAGATGATGAGATGTGCCAAATTCAATGTTAGTTAAATTAACCTTTGATAACAGCTTTAATGCAAAAGCAATTAAGGTTCCACCAGAACTGGGAGGAGGATTGGTCAATAGAGTATTACCGCGATAATCAATAATTAGTGGCTCTCTCTCAATTACTCGATAATTCTTGAGGTCTTCCAAGGTTAAGTATCCACCTAAATCTTGACAATCTTTAACTAATCGGTGAGCAATCTCTCCTTCATAAAATTCTCTCGCCCCTGTTTCAGCTAAATAAGCTAAGGTATCAGCAAATTCTTTCATCCTTAATATTCCTTCTGGCTCGATTAGCTCACCAGTAGGTCTAAAAAAATCCCGACCTTCTTTGGAATCAATAATTATTGGTTTCAAAATTGATGCTAAGGAGTAATATTGAAACTTATTTAATTTAACTCCATTTTTGGCATAGTCAATTGCCGGTTCAGCAACAACCGTAAAAGGCAATCTGCCGAGTCTTTGATGAACATGGAACACACCAGCAAGATTTCCTGGTACTGCCATAGAGCCAAGCCCAACATGAAACTCTTGCACGGCTCCGCCAAAATTCATTTCAATAGGGTAAAAGTTAATTTCATTCGGATTTCTTTTTTTGTGCGGTGTTTGAGTAAAAAAATCAAATACAATATTTTCATTAGCTTGAGTATGAGCTAATAAAAAACCTCCACCAGCCGCAGAGGTTAGCCCAGGCTCAGTAACAAAGGAAGCCAGAATTGCGGCAACTACGGCATCAAAAGCATTACCACCATTCCGCAATATTTCACTACCGGCCTCGGCAGTTTTTTGATGCCCAGCAGCAATAACGCCATAGTTTTTTGTGTTCATAGATTTTGATGTTCAGCAGCAATCACACTGCAAGTAGTTGATTCACAGGAATTTATTCATCTCTTATATCGCAAATCAGGGCAATATAGAAACTAATGATGGGCAAATACAGATATGGTGTAAGCATTACGTAAATTCTGCTTCACTATTGAGGCGATAAATTTGTTATTTCTGCTTGCAGATTACGTCTGGCTCTTACCTCGAAAGTTAGGAAAAACTGTTCTGTGAAATATATCCTTTTTCGCTGCAAGAAAAATTGTAAAACTTGTTTCCTCGTAACTTGATAGAGTTTATCAGAAACCCACGAATATTCTTGACGAATGGCTTTAGCATAAGCTCTATACTCTAGTTCGCTGGATCCTAAGATTGCCAAATCAGAATCCAGGAGAATTTTGCTGTCAATGTCATCTGGTTGTGCTTGGTGAGTCTTGGTATTTAAAATCAGGGTTTTGACACGCTCTACTGTAGTTCTGGGTATTTCAAATTGGCTTAAGGAAGCTACTGCATATTCAGCACTCTTTTCCTCGTTATCTTTAGCTCTAGGGTCATAGATGACATCATGAAACCAAGCCGCCAACTGAATCGCTGGGAAATTGATAGCAACCACTGCCTGGGTTGAACTATGCCTACGCATCTGTTCAATCGTCTCTAAAATATGC
>DATNPI010000617.1:0-7421 GCA_036703325.1 Coleofasciculaceae cyanobacterium | reverse complement strand
GTAGTAATCATTACATTCGATGCTGACTCACAAACCAACGACAATGTAAAACGCAATATACGAGAGCTGGGTAAAGAGCTTTCAAAACGTGGCGCTCTGGTGTACGCGGTTGGTTGGGAGTTGGAACTAGGTAAGGGCATCGACGATGTTTTAGTTAAACATGGCAAGCAAAGACTCGATTACATCATGTCAACCAAACAGCCTTACACTGAGTGGCTCAAGAATTTAGAAAATCAGTTCAATACCAGCAACTCAAAAGCTAGCCCCCAGAAGCAAAAGAACCAACTCCCCTCCCAAAACGAACTGGCGATTGAAATAACTGAGAAATACCGTGAGCGCATGGCATGGAACTCAGTTATCCAAGCTTGGTTCAAGTTTAATGAAGAATCAGGAATATGGGATGAAATCACACCTGAAACCGTGAGGCGACTAGTTTCCACACATGCCCAAGCCTCAACTGGACCCATATTCAGCGCTAGCTACATCAGTGGAACGATGTTGCAGCTTAAGGCTTACTTAGAGGTGACGCAATGGGATGAACAGGGCGGGTTAATTCCGCTACAAGATGGGGTATTGGAAGTCGCCACTCGGAAACTTTTACCCCACGCCCCTAGCTATCGATTCCTCTGGCAGCTGCCATATAAGTGGAGTGAGCGAAAAGCAGGATGCCAGCCTATCCAGGAATGGATGAACGAGGCAACTCAAGGTAATGGGCAACTAGTCCAAGTGCTTCGAGCTTATCTCAAAGCCGTTGTCACTGGAAGAGTTGACCTACAGCGTTTTCTAGAATTAGTGGGAAATGGTGGTTCAGGAAAAGGCACATACACTCGGTTGGCTCAAGCACTAGTAGGGCACAATAACACAGCGGTTACTACTCTTGAGCAACTAGAACACAACAGGTTTGAGACGGCTGCAATCTATGGGAAAAAGCTGCTGCTCATCACCGACTCGGATAAGTATGGCGGTGAAGTATCCACCCTCAAGGCGATAACAGGCGGCGACCCAATCCGCTACGAGAAAAAGAACGTGCAGCAGTGTAAAGCATTCACACCCACCTGCATGGTTATCATTGCTGCCAATGAACCTCCCCAGTCCAGCGATTACACTAGCGGACTACAACGCCGACGTTTAACTGTTCCATTCAAACTTCAAGTTGAGGCAAGTAAGAAGCGCGACCTGGATGCTGAATTTAAACCTTACCTCCCCGGCCTGCTCGAATGGGTGCTAACTCTGCCCGATGAAGAAATGCGGCAGTTAGTCGTCAATACTTCTGAATCTGTGTTTTCGGCTCGGAACTGGGAAATTGAAATGCTGCTCGACACTAACCCCATCGCCCAATGGTTCGATCACAGCGTGGTACTGGTCAGCGGTGAAAAAACCTATGTGGGGCTGAAGACACAAAATTCAGAACACTACCTCTACGCTTCCTACTGCCAGTACATGGAAGGCAGCGGTCAGCGCAGTTGCGCCCTCAATCGATTTTCTCGGCTTCTCCAAGACCTCACAGTTAATCAATTAAAACTCAAACTCATCCAGAAGGGCAGTGACCGGGGTGGAACCTACTTCCCCAATATTGCCTTACGGTCAGGGCGATACCTTGCATTACCGCGTCCTATTACAGGAGAGCTTGATACACCACCAGATGACACACCTCCCCCCCCACCACCGGATAATCGATTGGGTGACGTATCGATGACGTATGAGGTGACGCATGAAACCCTTGCCAGCAATGAATGTGACGTATGTGACGTATCTTTCTCAACTCAGGAAGAAGTCGAAAAAACCAATGAAAATGAAATATTTTTCACGGCTTCTATAGAGGCTGAGTGTGAAAATTCCGAGCCACATGCGTCACAGTGCGTCACTATTGAGTCAGGGACTGGGTTCCAGCCACAACAGCCATCCGTCACGGATGCGTCACCGGCGTCACATACGTCACCAGAGGCATCGCTGCAACCAGAAACGCCAAAAACCGTTGCACCCAGCACCGACCTTTGGAATGCTCCAGATTATGACCAGTTCCCAGATTCAAATCCCAAAGCTCTTTGGGCAATGAAGCGAGATAAAGCCAACCGAGCGAAGCAGCTTATATTAGCCGTCACTAACTCGGCTGATTATCAGGCGCTGCGAAATCACCCTAGTTTCACTTGCGACGAACTGAACTGGGTACGGCGAAACATGCTCACTTCTTCTGAAAGAGCCGCATTTACCGCAGCAGGAACTCAAGCACTAAAAAGATGCGATCACACAAGTTGAACTTCGCCTGTTGTTCTAAGTACACCTCACCATAAGAGGGGTTCGGAATTCGTCCCCTAGGTAAACGATTACCTGTAGTTGTTGCCTTTGTGAATTCTGAACCCCATCAATGACGAGTGGTACTAGGGACTTGTCCAGAAACAACTCCCTCATTTTGAGAAACCCGTAGTAGGTGGGCAATGCCCACTTTCCTAAATGAGTTCTAAACGCCTACTTGTCGAGAGCCATCTCGCACAAGAAGTTTAGCGTTGAGTGTTCGTAAATCAAAGACGATTGCTATATCTTAACTTTTAGGTGAGTGTGCACCTGTTTCTTAAACAAAAATGATGTCAAGGCTAGGTACGAAACCAGCAGCAAGATTTGCTTGTAGAACTGCGAACTCTTGCCCTAAATAGAACAACTTACCCGTGTCGTTTTCGTAGGAGAAGTCGCTGGATGAAGATGTCCCGAACCCATAACTGGAAATCTGAATCTTGTCACCCTCAGAGTGGTCGAAGTCTGTAATGACATCGATCTCGTCGGATCGAGAGTCGAAGACAAATCTGTCTGCACCAGGGCCGCCACGGAGCGTGTCGTAACCAGCTGCACCCTTCAGAGAGTCGTTGCCATCGTTACCATTCAGAAGGTCGTTGTCAGCATTACCATTCAGAAAGTCGTTGCCAGAGTTACCATTCAGAAAGTCGTTGCCAGCGCTACCAATAAGTTGGTCGTGGTCAGCTCCACCATAGAGGGTGTCCGCGCCATCTCCACCATAGAGGACGTCGTCGCCAGTTAGACCAGAAAGGATATCGTTACCAGCGTAACCATAGAGGACGTCGTTGCCAGCTTGACCATTGAGGGAGTCATTACTATTGGTGCCGTAAATGGTTGCCATTGTTACTTAGTACCAGATTTCAAATGTTGTAGATTGCTTATGCGTATTAAAAGATTACTAACTTCTCATCAAGCATGAATCTTTTAACCTCTATATCCTTTTCTAGAGACACAACCAAAATTACATGATTGGTTAGTCATATTTATTCTTGGCTATATTTATTCATTAAAGATAAAAATTCTTGACAACGCTGTCATAGGACTTAACATTATGCCAACGCTTATATTTGTGATTTTATTCATCTCTCTGCCTCTGAGAATGGTTAAAAAATTTGCCTATTATTACTCAGTATAAAAAACCTCGATATTATACAAAAGTAACAAAAATTTATTATTAACTTGTTTTTCGTCGATAACTTCCGCAGGAAGAAGATGCAAAGCGAAGATGTTGCAAGCAAGTAAGGATCGCTTGATGAAACTGTGTGAAATAGGGTGAGGTCGTAGATAGGCATTAAGCTACTTAGCCACGTAGCGTTGCTGTGCGCCTGCTTGTTAAACCTGGTAATTAAGTGGTAATAATTACATTCATTGTGGTGTTAATTGTGTGGTATAAATAAAGAAGCTTCAATGGTAAGGGTTTAAGCTATGGAGACGACAAAAGCGGGGTTACCCCGTAAGCGGCGACCAGGAGCGGGGCGACCTCCCAAGCATGGAGAGCAAACACGCTCAATCCGGGTTCCTTTATCAATTCCTACAGAACTGATTACAAATATCCCTGAGTTACAAGTGATAATTGACTACTGGGAGAAAGAGTGTAGGGATAATCCTGAGAGTTCTCGCCACTATTATTTGAGAAAAATGTTGGATGAGATAAGGGGGTTAGGGTACTAAAGGAGTTTTTTACCAGCTTTAGCTACTGCAAGCCTTTTGTGTAGGAAAGTAACATTTAGGCTTTCGGAGCTAAAGTGGTGCATTAAGATAAGGTGACAATCAAATAACCTCTGGAAGTCGAACTTGATCGGCTCCCTTCCAGAGGTCATAACCACCCTTCTACAGGAGGTTTTTTCATGCTTACACAGAAACTGTTGGAAGAGTTACTTTTTCATCATTCTTCAAATCATGAAGAATGTTCGATGACTGTTGTGTTACATCTGCTTAAAGAGTTATCTGAAAAACTAGACCGCGTAGAAGCGCTTCTAGAAAGGCGTCAGCCGGTTGATACTAAACAATTTAAAGAGGTTCAACGCTCCATGTTGAACAAGGTTGAAAAGCAACTTCGACATCTAGAGGAAACTCACACTTCAACTCTTACTAGCTTATCCACTGAGCTGAAATCCGTTAAACAATCTTTGGAAAGTGCCCGGTCAAAGTTCATTGGATTTCATTAAAATAGTACTCTCACCTATGTTTGGAAAATGGTCAGTAGTTCTGAAGATTTCAGATAGCGAGGTTTATTATTCTCTAGTACAGGGTGAACATCCTGAAGCAGTATTTGTAGGCTCCAAAAAACAGTGCTTGAAATACATTCGCGATGTTTCTGGAGATGACTGATAACCCGATTTGATTTTCTGTACACCTAATTCAAGAGGCTTTTCAATTATTACCACACAATAATCACATTCACAGGGGGGCAGCCAAGCCGAAGCCAGCCAGCCACGCAGCGGCGGCGGCGAAGGCGCAGCTGCCCGGACGCGCACGCACGCAGGCGGAGCAGGTGGGAGGGAGCGGCAGGGTGGTGGAGCCGGAGACGGCGAAGCCAGGTTGACTTAAGTACATAAGAGAATAAACATCTAAGATAAGTTGTACGGCTGTGAAACAAAATTACCTGAAAGCTTTATCGCTCAAGGCATGTGAAAGTCTAAATCAAATATCTACTGAAGCAGCTCATGCAGCGAAGCAATCAAGGTGTGGCGAATTCCTTCACTATGCGGTAAATGCTTCAGATTTATCAATGAAGCTGAATCGGGCTAACTTCTGCCATCAGAGAACTTGTCCCCTGTGCTGCTGGCTAAGGTCGGCAAAATGGCGGATTCGTATCTTTCAAGGACTGCCTGGATTGTTACGTGATTATCCTAACTACCCGTTTTTGTTCCTGACCTTGACCGCGAAAAATTGCCACATTGGGGAGCTGCGTTCTCACGTCCGCATGATGGAGAAGGGGTGGAGTCGCTTAAGTAACTTGCAGTGCTTCCCAGCAATTGGATACCTCAAGTCTGTGGAGGTAACCAGACCGCGTGATTGTTTTTATGCAGGGCATTTCTTAGGCAGGATGGGGCAAAGCCTCAAAAACCGTTGGATTAATCATCTGGAAAAACAACCTAATTGGAATCCCCGGTTGTGGCGTCAGTATTATTGTGAGGAGTGTCACCCTCACATGCACATTTTGATGATGGTATCGCCGAGCTACTTTGAGCCGAATGAATACATCAACCAACCCCGGTGGCAATCTCTTTGGAAAAGAGCGGCTCGATTAGACTATGACCCTATTGTCGATATTCGTCGGGTTAAGGAGCTGGACAATGCTGTGCTTGAGACAAGCAAGTATTGTTTGAAGTCTCAGGACATGGTGGATGTCCTGGGCTGCCTAACAGTGCGACAGCTCCACGGATTGAGATTGTTGTCTGTCGGCGGGGCATTCAATGATTATTTCTCTCAGAGGGCAATTGATGCGATTGCTCAAACTGGAGAATTGGGCACTGAGCAATATCAGGAGGGTGTACCGTGCTGGTATGAGTGGAATGGGAAAAAATATAGCCTAGCTCGTCTGGCTGACCTTTATTGGGAAGTTGAGACTGAGTAAGAAGCTCTCAAACATTGGGAACGATTGAGCGGCGAAGCGGATGGCAAGGCGCTCCCTCAAAAATTTCAATTCACTAAGACTGTGAGCTTCTGGGGAGTGCCTTGACACGCTCAATCGAGCGAAGCGCTTCCCAAACCGCCTGAATGAGTAAGACAATGCCTCATCACTTTTGATTCTTCTGAACGCCTTCCAGAAGCCTTACAGCATGTTTTCAGCAAAAGATATCAAATATGCTGTGCCCTTACATGTCGCTGTTTACCACCTATCTATCAATGCGCGCTTATGGAAAACTCGATCAAACGGCTATTTTTATTATTACCACAATAATTAATTAAATATTACCACGTAATTAGCACATTTAACCAGGGGTGCAGGTACTCTCGCTGTTTAACAGCAACCTTAACTACATCTTCAACTACATCTTCAACTACATCTTCAACTACATCACCAAAATGCAAGATTATCCTGGCTATTCCTGCAACATCACCCTTCGGTTATGATTCCTTAGCTTTTTTTTAGTATCAAAAAGTTTATCTAGACCAAAAACTAAATAGAATAACTCAATACACTATTGGACAATATTAACGCCCTGGTTGAAGCATGGGAAGTGCCCAACCAGAACTTCCACACCACTTGCAGTAATCAAGTAGAGGGCATACTAATCATACTAATTCCGAGCCAGTCGCCAATACTCTACAAAGCTGGTCAAGGAAAACTTCTCAGCTTAATCCAGCACTTGTTAAGTGAAAGCCCCAGCTTACGCCAGGGCTTCCTCCCTAATCTATGTGCCGGAAGCAAATCACAAAGCGCATAGTCAGAATAAAACTCTTGCCCCGTTACCCAAACTAAACAAGGGTTTGTAATTGACTATAGCGCTTCCCACCCACCAAAAGGAAGCATGATGGTCGCAACTTTTTCTCAAGCTCAATCCCCCACACAAACCCATCAAGACGAATGGGTGCTAGAGAGCGGAGTCAACGAAAAGATTTTTCAAAACTCAATAGAGAGCGCTACTGATAAGAAGGGGATAGCGAAATTCCTCGAATGGAAGGGCTATTACCATCTACTGGGATACTTCATTTATGGTATTGACCTGCAATCTGGAAAGCGCATCATCCAGCAGTTCAAGCCTGACAAGGAACATCCATTCCCAGGGAAAGAGCCAGCGAAGTACCTTACAGCTAAATCTCACTACGATGCAATTTTACTAGACGCCCCTGGGCTTGATTGGTACAAAGTCGCTGAAGACCTGAGCATTCCACTCCACATTACAGAAGGTGGGAAAAAGGCAGGCGCTCTGCTCACTCATGGATATGTGGCGATCGCCCTGTGCGGAGTGGACATGTGGCACCTAAAGGGCAGCAAGCAAAACCTGGTACCTAACTTAGATTTAATCGAGTGGAAGGGGCGTGTAGTAATCATTACATTCGATGCTGACTCACAAACCAACGACAATGTAAAACGCAATATACGAGAGCTGGGTAAAGAGCTTTCAAAACGTGGCGCTCTGGTGTACGCGGTTGGTTGGGAGTTGGAACTAGGTAAGGGCATC
>DATNPI010000611.1:0-5081 GCA_036703325.1 Coleofasciculaceae cyanobacterium | reverse complement strand
CAGAAAATTCAGGTCACTATTTACGATGATGGCCCTGGTATCCCAGAAGAGAATCGCGATCGCATCTTTGAAGAACACTTTCGGCTCAAGCGAGACGAAGGTAAAGACGGATATGGGTTGGGTTTATCCCTATGCCAAAGAATCATTCGCGCCCATTATGGTCGTATTTGGGTAGATGCAACTCCCAAAGGCGGCTGCTTTCACTTCACACTACCAATTTATAGATAGACCCATAGACTTCACACACCAACTGAACTTACCAGACCTTCCAGTCGTCCCATTTCTCGTTGAAAATCGAAGTATTGGGAAAAGCCGTTGGATTGCCGTTAGTCTCTAATATCGTTCGCAGCTTCTCTAGCTGTGGCTCCCGTCGAGGCAATTCATCAACAAGTTGATACGGCAAAATCCCCTCAGAGAGTGCAAAGGCTGCTGTCGTTCCTGCTGCTGCTCCGACTGACCACTCAAAGGAATGCACCCGGTAAGCTGCCGCTGCAATGTAACTGGTGGCGATGCTTTTGCTAGCAACTAGCAGATTATCAATTTTTTGGGGAATCATTGCCCGCAGGGGAATTTGCCCTGGGTATGCCTGACCATGCGCCTGACGAACGCCTGGACGCTCAATGTTTCCCGGACGTTCTGGGGGAGAGTCCTTCATACAAGGGTGAAAGTCGATCGCATACTGAGCAATGCCTACCGCGTCTGGATAAATCGTTGAGCGAGTCCTTCGGGTGACTTGATCAGGTGGAGTCCCTTTGCTGATGACGCTGATGGATTCTAGCCCAGCCAAAGCCGTCCAGAGGTCACGGTACATTTTGTCAGGCAGAGTATCGCGGTAGTACTGGCTCCGGTAATCGGCACGAGAAATATCTATTTCAGAAATACTAAAACCGTTGGGATATCCATATGAGGGACGACCAATAATCCGCCGTCCTTCCCGGATATAGGGATATTTGGATAATCCATGCATTGTCCCCATTGGAGAATCTAAGCCAGTAAGCAGGCGGTGATTGGGGACAGGTGTTTTCAAGCTGGGATTTAGCTGAGAGTCGGTGGTTCCTGCTACTAACCAGTAATAGAACCCTAGAGCTATTTCCTCGCCTTTGCGGAGGGCGTCGGTTTGCAAACCGCCCATCCAGCCACCAGGGGAGAGTTGTCCCGAAGATGAGAGTTGTTCGCGAGTGTAAACTAAGTTGTCTTGAGCTGTTCCCGGACGGTAGTCGTTGCCCCAGACCCAGTTTTGCATGGAGATGTCACCAGGTTTGGGCTTAGAGACGTTGAAGGGCGGGGTTTTTTCTGGCGACCTAGGCTCAGGACTCCAAAGGCGGCGGTAGGTAAAGACGTAATTAAAGTTCGCTCTTTTGGGGTCTCTATCGTAGCCGTAGTAAGGTTCGTATTGGGGATAAAACGAAGGCATCTGCTGCGGCTGCGGCTCTTTGGTCTGCTCCATTGCGAAGGTATAGGTGAATCCTTGGGTGCAATAAGGGTCACCTGTCTCAGTGGGAGAAGAGGGATTGCGATAGGAACGGGGGTCAAGCCCTAGTCGGTAGGGGACATCAGCCAGGGCTGCAATTTCTCCCGTTTCGGTAGCTTCGACCACGTACCAATCGGCAGGACGCTTCTGTTTGGAGGGCTGGGGAACGAAGCGGATAATTTGCTTTGCCAACCGAGGTGAGTTTTCGTACCGATAGGCGTCTTCGATGATTTGAGAGAGGGGTTGAGAATTGAGGGGGGGAGTGCCAGAGGCTGGCCTGTGTTGGATGGCGATCGCAGCGTCGATCATCTTACCATCGGCACTCATTTTCAGTTCCTTGATGACGGTGGAGGGGAACCATTTGAGTTGACCTTTGCCTTTTTTTTCTGCATCCCGCAACTGCTCAACCAGTAGTTGATGAGCGTCTTTAGGAAGGAAACAGGAGACACTCACCCAGCAGTCACCGGGGTTAAGCTTGCCGTATTTACGCTCGACGCGTTTGCGCAGCTCTTTATAACCGTGAGAATAGAAGAGGAGCGATCGCTGCTTTTGAGCTTCGTCAAAGGCAGAGGTTCCTTGAGCAGAAATTTGTCCCCCAAGCCAGTCGGTAATCTCGGTTAAGCAAACCGTGCGTCCAGCAAGTAAGGCTTCATATGCCGTAGCCGTCCCCGCCAGCCCACCACCAGCGACCAGGATTTCGCAATCAACGGTTTGGTCTGGGGTTCTAGGAGATTGTGACACAGTGAGAGCACTCTCTTGGGCGACAGAAAGGGGAGCCAAGTTTGTTACCCCTAACACTGCCACTAGAGTGCCACTCAACCAGCCAGACAATGAGAGACGAACATCCTTCAACATCTTTGTTTTGTAGACGACTTTAACCATTGGAGTTTTCATAGATAGACCCAAATAGGGGAGAACCGCATTTGGCTAACCTCCCAAGGCTTTCTCAGAAGTAAATCTTTATACTCTAAATATCTTGAAAAATCAGGTTGATTCGGAGTACGAGAAACTTAGCTGTTTCTCTTCCCCTACTAATAAATCTTTTTGCAGTAATTTCCTATATTTTTTGTCATCTATCTTTGGGAAGATAACACAAAACAGCGACCAGTGAACAGTTATGATTTGCCAAAACTGAACACTGAGTACTGCTGACATCAGCTGGTTTTTCTTACACTTGTTATAAATTCCCCTTATCTGCTTGACGCAGGGCGGCGATAATCTGGCTATTAGCTTTCGGGAATGGGAATTGGTCAATTTCATCTAAAGTGACCCAACGGATTTCATCACATTCAAGGGGTTGAGGAATACCTGTGAGGTAGCGACAGTGATGTACAGTAAGGGTAACCCGAAAGTGGCTGTAGGCGTGATCGATACTAATTAAGCGATCGCCTACCTCAATCTCAATTGCTAATTCTTCGAGAATTTCCCGCTTGATACATTCCTCAACCGTTTCACCAAGCTCAATTTTGCCACCGGGAAACTCCCACAGACCACCCAGTAACCCTTCAGGGCGTCTGCGGTCAATTAAAATTTGTCCTTGCTCGTTCCAAATCACCGCAACACCGATATTTTTGTGGGGCAAGGGGGAAGAAATTTCACGCATGGGCAGCTGGAATTGTATACCTTGATTGTAAGCTTGACAATGGGGTATCCAGGGACAATTGTTACAATCAGGCTTTTTAGCTGTACAGACAGTGGCTCCCAAATCCATCAGCGCTTGGTTAAACTCTCTGGGATGTTCTCGGTCAAGCAAGGCTTCTGAAAGCTGCCACAGCTGCTTGGTAGCTTTTGTCGGGGGTACGGGTAAAGCCACTAGTCGCGCCAGAACTCGTTTAACATTTCCATCCAGTATTGCCGCTGGTTGATTGAAAGCGGCGCTGAGAATACCGCCTGCTGTTGTTCTGCCAATTCCCGGTAAAGCTAAGACATCTTTAGGCTCTGTAGGAAAAACACCACCATGATGTTGCATAATTTCCTGAGCGCAAGCGTACAAGTTACGAGCGCGGGTGTAATAGCCTAGTCCTTCCCAAGCTTTGAGTACCTGCTGCAAGTCAGCTGACGCTAACTGTTCTAGGGTGGGAAATTGTGCTAACCAACGGTGATAGTAGGGGATGACCGTCTTGACCTGGGTCTGTTGGAGCATAATCTCAGACACCCAGATGGCATAAGGGTCGCGGCAGTGTCGCCACGGTAAGTCTCGCCCAGCATTGGCATACCAAGCAAGAAGCGATTGCTTAAGGCTGTCTCGTTCCGCGAAGGAAAAGCTAACCTCTCCAGAGAAAAATTGCCCCTGTTCCTCAATATTCAAAACCGGCAAACTCATTGGTTGAGCTGCCGGTGTTCCATTTCGTTGCAATTGCCGTATTTCCTCAGAAGACTTGTTGAAGTGTAGTGTCTACCATATTACTGAGCTGGATCTGAAGGGTGAGATTCAGCCGTCTGCAAAGACTTTTCAAAAACCATTCGTTGTTCAGCATTGCGAAGGAAATAGCCACTAATCATTGCCGAAGCCAAAAGACGCCCCAAATTCTCACGGCTTGTACTGACACTCACACCAAAGTTTTCTGAGGGGAGGTTTCCCAATAGTCCCACAATATTGCGTTCCATCACTTGAAAGACTTCAGAAGACATTGGCTTAGACAGACGAGAAATCGTCTCTGGACTCATAGATTGCACGTACTGCCACAGCAAGTTTGTATCAGCATCGCCATCAAAAAACTCTGGGACTTGATTGGATGTGTTGTTCACCTTTTACCTCCTAGCAACTGCTCTCTCCCTCTTTCTCATCAAGGGAGAAGCGGCTTGTTTCTTCTATATCTATATCTGTCGGGCAAATCTCTCTCTGAATAATGTACCAAGTTAGCGCTGATGACAAAGTCGGTGGAACCGAACCACCAGCATCGGATTGTCTCACCTGTTCACAAAGTAAGAAGTGTAAAGGATGAAGGATGAAAGGGTTTATTGGTCTGGTACTCTTTCTCTAGCGCTTTACCAAAAGCGACTTTATCCTTCATCCTTCATACTTCATCCTTTTCAGCTGGCTGCTATATATTCACGCATATCTGCTTTGCGCTTACGGAGCTTAGAGAGGGCTTCTCGTTCGATTTGTCGCACTCGTTCGCGGCTGATGTTGAGGCGATCGCCAATTTTGGCTAAAGTCATGGCATGCCCATCCGCCAAACCAAAGCGTAGCGCTAATACCTCCCGTTGCTGAGGTGTCAAATCCGCCATCAGCTTCTCTAGATCAATTTGCAGCGCCGACTGAGTCACGAAGTCTTCTGGGGAAGGCCCAGTGTCTTCAAGCAGTTCTACCAGTTCTGTATCCTGGTTATCTCCCACGCGCAGATCCAGAGAGAGGGGTTGACGTGCTCGTTCCAGGTACTCCCGCACCTGCTTGGGGGTCAATTCCAACTCCTCTGCCAACTCTCCGACAGTCGCTGCTCGACCATGCTGTTGTGCCAGTTGACGCTGAGCCTTTTTGATTTTGTTCAGCTTCTCAGTGATATGGATGGGAAGACGAATTGTGCGCCCTTTTTCTGCGATCGCTCTCGTTATCGCCTGCCGAATCCACCAATAGGCGTAAGTGGAAAAACGATAACCCTTCGTTGGG
>DATNPI010000605.1:0-4472 GCA_036703325.1 Coleofasciculaceae cyanobacterium | reverse complement strand
GGAGCGGATAACCGCTGAAAGCATCTAAGTGGGAAGCCCACCTCAAGATGAGTGCTCTCATGGCAAAAGCCAGTAAGGTCACAGGAAGATTACCTGTTTGCTCGGCGCTAGGTGGAAGCTCAGTAATGAGTGCAGCCGAGGTGTGCGAACCGACCGAGGGCTTGACCTCAATAATTAATGAAAGTTGCTATGCAGTCTTCAGAGTTCTAGTTAATCCATTGGAACTAGCACAAGCCCTCTTCCTCAAATGGGAGCAGGGCTTTTGATGCAAGAGGATGGTGAGAGCGTCAAAACGGAACTTCCCCCCTGCGGGGGGACTGCCGTTGGCTGAAATCCTTTAATCATAAGCAATCTATCCATTTTTTTCTGAGAAGTGTGTAGTCATGTAAGGTTGGCGATCTGCGCTTCGCAGCGTTCGACTGAGCGCGGTTCGGCTGAGCGTCTCCGCACTGAGCTTGCCGAAGTGTCACAGTCGTTGCCTCACGCCGAAGTCAGCGCTTCGCTATCGCACAAAAAATGTCCTACCATAGTTTTCAACACAACATCGCGTCAAATCCACGCCACGTAAGGAATTCAGCGATTTTAGCCATGTAAGTCGACTTTCTCAAATCTGGAAAGTCCCACTGGACAATGGTTTCAGGCGGAACGGTGGTTCCCCGCCTGGGGAACTTCCGTCAAAAGCGACTGGATGTGTAAACGGAAGTTCCCCCGTACAGATGAACTACAAAAGGGAAAAAAGCTTGAGTGACGGTAACTAGAATCATTCGCTCCCGGAAAGCCGTACCCATGTTTTTTAGAATTTCTTAAGATTTCGGCTGGGAGACTTCTGGGATAATAGTAGCCATGTATATAGAACGAGTTCCGGTGCATAAATTCCCCTCCCGCCGTCCTCGGCGCGTGAGTAGCAATGGAACAGAAATGTACGCTAAGCCCAGAAAGCCTATAAGCATTACGTTCTAGCCATCAGCTCCAAGTTAAGCTACAGATAGCCGTTAAAAGTTCCCTTATCTTCCTCGGTCATGCCGCCGTCGCCATGCCCGTAGTTCGGTGTCAGTGGTGGCATCTGACTCTTCTGCGTAGCGGAGAGTCGTTTGCAAGTTTTTGTGACCGAGACGCTTACGGATAGTATTAAGACTGACTCCTTCATTAACCAGTTCGGTCGCGTGTGCGTGTCTCAGTTCATGGATGGTACAGCTTATGCCTGCCTTGGCACAATAACCAGCCCACTTCTCCTGAACCGATTGATAACGTAATAAGCCACCCCTTCCATTCTTTTCGGCTCGAAATAACGGGCCATATTTGAATCCAGTCTGTTTCAGGTAGGCGCGTAGCATCGCCACTAAACGTTGATCATCCAGCAACACTGTGCGCCTTTTGCCACCCTTACCCACTACATTGATATGTTCATCGTCAGTGGTTAAATTCAAATCCTCGATATAGATAGCCAGTGCTTCAGAGACTCGCAGTCCGGTCTCAAAAATCAGTCGAAAGAGTAACTGATCGCGACTAGCCCGTTTAGGAATTACGGACATAATCCTTTCAACTTGCTCTCGCTCTAAACTACAAGGTTTGGGTGTGCTCAGATGCACCCGTTCAATTTTGGACATGGGGTTGGCTGCAATCAGTTCTTGGCGGTAAGCCCAGGTCAAGAAACTGGCTAAGGTAGCCTGGATACGTGCCATACTGGCTGGACTGAGGTGAGTACAGGTATCCAAGAAGTCGCGAAGAATATCAGTAGTGATGCCGCTAATGTTCCCCGTGTAAAAAGTTGAGAATCTTTGCAAATCGCCCGCGTAGGCACGGCGAGTGTGAACCGAGCGATTGGCGTGAGCTAAGTCAGCCAGGAAATCAGTTATCGCATCCGCCAGTAGTGGTTGTTTTGTAGTTGAACGTTCCACCATCTCTGGAGAGGAATTATTCCTGTGATAACAATAAATTAACCCTTGGGAAGGAATGCCCTCTATTTGTTGTATAGTCAGTCGGTGGGCGAAAAATTCCTGTAGTAAAAATATTTATCACAGGAATCACAGGAGCTTGCTTCAGCTCCATTGTGGGGTGCTGAGAAGAGAAAATGCCAGTTGATTTTCTGACTGATGAACAAGAGCAACGCTACGGACGCTATGCATCGGAACCGACTCCAGCTCAACTGGCTCGCTACTTTCATCTCGATGACGCTGACCGAAAACTGGTACAGAAGCGACGCGGAAACCACAACCGCCTCGGCTTTGCTTTACAACTATGCACCGTCAGATTTTTAGGGACTTTTCTAACCAACCCTACCGACGTACCCGCCGGAGCCGTAGCTCATGTAGCAACTCAGTTGGATATCGCTGACTTTGGTTGCTTGGCTCGTTACCTGGAACGTCCCACGACTCATCGAGAACATGCTGGCGAGATTCAGCAAAGCTACGGCTATCGTGACTTTAGCGCTCAACCAGAACACTGGCGGCTGGTGCGTTGGCTGTACGAACGTGCCTGGTTGAGCGCGGAACGTCCAAGTATTCTGTTCGACCTAGCAACTGCCCGGTTAGTTGAGCGGAAAGTGCTTCTTCCGGGCGTTACTGTCCTGGCACGTCTGGTTGCCAGTGTGCGCGATAGCGAAGCGCTGCTGCGAAGCGCAGATCGCGCCGCTAATCGCCTATGGTGCGTTTTGTCCAAACTCCCCAATTCAAAGCAACGAGCGCGGTTAGAAGAATTACTCCAAATCACCGATAACTCTCGTACGACTGGCTTAGACCGACTGCGCCGTTCCCCAACTCGCCAAAGCGCCCCGGCGTTGGTTGATGCCTTGAATCGGCTGGTGGAGGTATGCTCTTTAGGGATAAATGCACTGGATGTGTCTAAAGTACCTCCGACGCGCCTGAAGTTACTCGCTCGCACCGCTGCCTCTGTACGCGCTCAAGCCATTGCCCGAATGCCCCCCGAACGAAGAGCAGCAACTCTGCTTGCCTTTGTTCATGTTTTAGAAGCCACTGCTACGGATGATGCTATCGACCTTTTAGATTTGCTGATCGGGGATTTATTAGCCACCTCAAAACGTACCGGGGAGAAAGAACGCCTGCGTACCATCAAAGACCTGGATGCAGCAGCTATGCGACTAAAGGAAGCTTGTTCCGTTCTGCTTGACCCCACCTGCGACGACGACAGGGTGCGGACTGAAGTTTTCACGCGCATCAGTAAAGAGCACTTGGCAATGGCAATGGCTCAGGTGGAAGCACTAACGCGACCTCCCGATGACGATTACTACGATGTGATGATGCGGCGTTGGAAACACGTCCGTATTTTCTTCCCCCGACTCTTGCATATCATTAACTTTGAGGGAACTGAGGCAGGGCGACCCATCCTGGAGGCGCTGCGTTTTCTTTATACCGTTGAGGGGCGTCGTAAGTTTGACGCAAGTGCGGTTCCACTGGCTTGTGTCAGTAAAAGCTGGCTGCGGTTGGTAGTAAACCCCAAAGGGGAAGTAGACCGCCGCGCTTATACCTTCTGCGTACTAGAAAGTTTACGTCACGCCTTGCGTCGTCGCGATCTGTTCGTTTCTCCTAGCCAACGCTGGGGCGACCCCCGTGCCAAACTGTTGCAGGGTGACGCTTGGGCTTGTGTTCGTTCAACAGTCTGCCGCACTCTAGACCTCCATCCTACTGCACAACCGGAGTTAGAAGCGTTAAGGCGGCAGTTAGACGAAGCTTACCGCCGTACTGTTGAGAACCTGCCGACCAACGCCGCAGTACGAATTGAACAAGTTAATGGGCGCGACACCATCGTATTGAGCGGACTGGACAAGTTGGAAGAACCGCCTAGTTTGATAGCGCAGCGCGAACAACTTCAGGAGATGTTGCCCCACGTTGACCTGCCAGAAGTCCTTTTGGAAGTACACACACGGACGGGATTTGCTGACGAGTTTACCCATCTGAGTGAAGGAAATGCCCGTGTTGAGGATTTGTCCATCAGTATCTGCGCGGTGCTAATAGCTGAAGCTTGCAACATTGGGCTGGAACCACTGGTGCGTTCCGATGTCCCGGCGCTCACTCGCTCCCGCCTTTCTTGGGTGCAACAGAACTATATCCGCATGGACACGCTGATTCGTGCCAATGCTCGATTAGTCAATGCTCAGGGGAGCATTCCACTGGCACAACTTTGGGGCGGGGGTGAGGTGGCATCTGCTGATGGACTACGCTTCACCGTGCCAGTGCGGACTCTCAATGCAGGTCCAAACAGCAAGTATTTCGGTGTAGGGCGCGGCATTACCTACTACAACTTTACCAGCGACCAGTTCACTGGCTTTCACGGCATCGTCATTCCCGGCACCCTGCGCGACTCTCTTTTTCTGTTGGAGGGTTTGCTAGAGCAGCAGACCAGTCTGCGACCCACAGAGGTAATGACTGATACGGCTGGTTACAGTGATGTGGTATTCGGTCTATTCTGGCTGCTGGGTTATCAGTTCAGCCCACGACTAGCAGACATCGGCGAGG
>DATNPI010000623.1:0-20196 GCA_036703325.1 Coleofasciculaceae cyanobacterium | reverse complement strand
TCGAGGTTATTGAGCAATACACCAATTCTTTCACTCTGGAGCTTGTGTTTCAATTGCTCCAGCATTGCGCGGAAATTCTGCTCTGGATTTTCGTCAAAGTAGCTTCGTAGGGTTTGCCTAACCCAGTCTTCTGCTCGATAGATCGTCTGGCGTGTCATTCCTACGGAGAGTTCCAGATATTCTAACCTTTGAAGCTCGAACCACTTCCGAGTCAAGGTTGTTTTGCCTACACCGCCCTCTGCCTGAATCAGGATAACCTTTGAACCATCTTTAACCAAGCTGTCGAGGTGTGCGATCGCTTCCTCACGCCCCACAAAATCAGGATTCTTCGATACCGTTTCTGCTTGCGCTTCCTCTTGAGCTTGTGGGACTTCTGCTGAGTGCAAGCTTGGCTGTTGCACGAGGTAATCCCGATTATCTTCTGAAGTCTTGGTGTTCGCAGAAGCTAAAGAATTAGATTTTTGATACTCCTTCTCCAGACTTACACGCAATTTTTCAATTTTGCCTGTGCCTTTCCCCTCAATGCCGAAGGAGCTATAAACGACGTTCATGTGGCTTCTGAAAGTTGGCTCACTGATATGGAGATTGTCTATTACCTCTTTCTTTGTCTTGCCTTCTTCAAGCAGTGCTAACAGAATTTTTGTTGGGGCTGGTGTCAACCCTTTTTCATTAGCTTTTCTCGTGAGAAATTGCAAATAAGTTTCCAACATAGGTTTGATGAAATTCAAACATAGGTCTGCTGTTTATAGAAGCCCTACTTCCTACTATGTAGCTGTAGAAAGCAAACCGCTAGGTTAAAGGAGAGTTTAATATGGGACAAAGCAATTCACAGCAAGAGCCGATTCAACTAGAGTTGCTCAGAAAAGGCTTGGACGGTTGGGAGCCTGCCTTCTCTGCCGTTGAAGGTTGCGACTGGACAACTGAGCAACTAGAGAGTCGATTCGGCATACCGCGCCAAGAGCTATACAGAATTAAGAGTAAACCCTACCACTGGCGTTCCTCGATTTTTGTTTTTTTGCATCTGCGGAAAAATAAGTGGCTGGTTTACAACCTCAAACCTTTTCGACGTGGTGAATAAAATAACAAAGTTCTTTTAGCTAACATTTTGCACCGACCTGCACACCCGCAAGGGAATCAATTCCCTTGCTAATAGCAAAAGTCCTCTCAAGAGGACTAAATGCTTAGTCGATAAAGCTTTCAGTCCATTAAAATGGACTTTCTCTATTAGCCGTGGAATTAATTCCACGGCGGGCTTTGTCGCTTACTAACAATGGTGGAAGAACTGAATTTTACCGCCGGGTATAGCGATGTTTAACCCCAATGGGAAAATACTCTGCGTCACCCATTGGCGCTAGCATCACCTGCGGTAACTGATACTCAGCTGGTACGTAATTGGCAAACTCGCTGTTAAGTCGCAGCAACTGAGAGAAAATAGAGGATGCGATCGCTTCCCGTTTCTCCTCATTCCCTTCCACTCCAGGCGCTAACTCCACCACAACCGACAGAAACCGATTCTTGTCTGCATCTTCCTTAACCTGCAAGACAAACTTACCCGTCACCCACTCTTTAATAACTGGCTGTTCTAACCCCACCGTCACGTTTTCTGGATAGATATTCGCTCCAAAATAAGAAACCGTGAAATTAGAGCGTCCAAAAACGTACACAAAAGGCAGAGGATGAATCCCTCTTACATTCCCGCCTTGTAGGGGTGATTCCTGAAGCGCCCCTATGGGGTCAAATCCCCATTCTGCCAGGAACTTCAGCATCGCCTCGTAAGAAATTAGCCCCCCATTATCCGAAATGTGATAGCGCACCAAGGGGATGCCGTTGTCTCCCGAAAACAGTAGCGTACCCTCCTGAACCTCAAAGAAGCGACTTAGCGGGTCATACTGTACCAGTGTGGGCAAGCGGGATTCCCCGAATAAGGCACGGGAAGCGTCTGGATGTTCTGCCAGGAATCTGCGAATGCAAATACTCAACGGCGTTTCATTACCTAAAACTCCGGCATCAGCTGTTCCATAGAGTGAAGCTGAATCATAGCAGGGATTTTTCGAGCCAACTCGCTCTCCAACCAGACTACGCCACTCTTCGCTGAATACTTCTCCAGCCATAACCAACTTAATCTGATACCGCTGCCACTGCACACCACGAGCGATGCCACTGTCAATCACATCTTTAAGAAACGGTGGATAACCCAGTAACACCACCTGCTCAAAGGCAGAACCAAGTTCCTGTACAACTCGAAAAATCTCTTCTTTGTTATTACCCGGAGTGATAACGGTAACAGGATAGCCCTTACTGCCAAGGTAGCGGCAGCAATTCGTTGTGTACATCCCACCTACCCAGGTTCCCAAGGTGAAACAGATTACGGCTAAGGTGCGGCGGGTGTCGGCATAAAAGCTGTCGTGGAATATCTGCTCGAAACGCGTGACAATCTGGAGTTCATCGGTTAGGAAGCGGGGCCAAAACGTCGGGTTGCCTGTAGAACCTGACGAAACAGCAATCATGTCGCACATTGCCAACTGCCCATTGTGGCACAAGTCCGCTAGCGGGTAACGCGTATGATAGTTATTTTTATTGATGAGTGGCAGTTTTTCGAAATCCTCGAAAGTTTGTATAGACCTATGAGATATGCCCTGTTGTGTCAAAAAATCTCTGTAAGCAGGTACATGAGCAGCAACATCGTGAAACAACGCTAGGGCAGCTGATTCTGGAGAGGTATACTGATGCCGTTCCAGTTGTGTTTGAAAAGGTGTGGTGAGAAACTCTTGAAACGCCGTAATTGCCCGATGACGTTGTTCTTCCTGCATCTTCCCGGTTTGTTGTTTGAAAAATTACGATTACGATACTGGAAGTTCGCTCTGTGTTGCAATTGTTCCGAAACGGCGTTAGCTCATCCTTAAGCATGATGACCCTCTATTGCAGTCAAGGTCACAAAAATGACTCCAGTAACCGCTTTTGTAAAGATTGTGGTCAACAACTCCCACTTGCTGTTGGGACAACTTTAGATAAGCGCTATCGCATTGTCAGCCATCTGGGGCAGGGTGGCTTTGGACGCACTTATTTAGCAGAAGCTCTGCATCGTTTTAATGATCGCTGTGTTTTGAAGGAATTTGCTCCTCAAGTTAAAAGCGCTCCTGAGTTGCAAAAAGCCAAGGAATTATTTGAGCGGGAAGCTGGGGCGCTTCATAAGCTTAAACATCCTCAACTGCCAGGATTTTGGGAGTTATTCCAGGCAGATATAGGTGGTGGAGTGGGCTGCCTATTCTTGGTGCAAGATTATGTGGAAGGTCAAACCTACTTCGACCTGTTCCAGTCGGGAAAGCGGTTGAGCGAGGCAGAAGTTACACAGTTTCTGTGCCAAATGCTACCTGTACTATCGTATATTCACTTAGAAAGAGTGATTCATCGCGATATCACTCCCGATAATATTATTCTCAGGAATTCAGACCAGTTGCCGGTACTGATTGACTTTGGGGGCGTCAAGCAAATCGCGGCAACGGCTGTTTCACAGTTTAGCAGTATTGGGGTAATAGAAACACGGTTGGGCAAGAAGGGATATGCCCCAGAGGAACAGCTGCGAAAGGGGGAAGTTTTTGTCAACAGCGACTTGTACAGTCTGGCGGTAACAGCGCTAGTCTTGCTAACAGGCAAAGAGCCTCAACACCTATACGACACCTATAAGGGGACTTGGCGCTGGGGACAGGAAATTAGTGTGACGCCTAAATTGCAAGTGGTGTTACAAAAAATGCTCGCTCACAAACCGGGCGATCGCTTTTCATCCGCCGATGAAGTACTCAAAGCCCTTGGGCCGCAGACACCTGTTCCGCCGCCAGTGCCAACCAACTCCAACTTGTCTCAGATACAAACAAATATAGTTGCTCCTAGAGCGAACCCTATTTCTGGCTCAAACACACCTAAGGCCAACCCAAGTCCTCTCCCGTTCGCACTCAAAGCGATCGCTTCTCAAATACATACACTGGTAGTTGCACCGAAAGGCAACCCCAAACCCAGCCCAGTTACACCGAACGCCAGCAATCCAGTCGTTCAAAAACCACGCCAATTTCTTAGCGGCCCTGTCATCTGGGGACTCAAGGTGGCTATGGGTACAGGCTTTATTTTAGTAAGTGCAATTGCTGGTTGGGCTGTAATGAATTCTGTGATTCGTTCAGCACACTTAGGGCCTACGGTGCAGCAACCCGATACCACGCCCATTACTTCCCCCAATTCCTCAGAACAGAACCGGGCGGACAAACTTTTCAGTCGCCGCCAAGCTTTAGGCATTGACGAAGCAACCTTTAATGCCCAAGTCAATCAGCAATTTTATACCAAACACCCGGAGTTAAACGGACGGCAACTAGCTGCTGGCCCCGAAGATGCGGCTTTGCGGGATGAGTGGTATAACATTGCTGAGGAATTGCTAATTAACACTCCACGCCGCTAACTCTTGCGAGTATAAGGTTAAGAAGTAAGCTGTTGTGCATCTAATCTGCATAATCTACACTTGGATTTTCTGTCCGTTGTCGGTTATCCGTGGTTTTGTGTAATCAGTATTTTTTGTTCGTTTTGTCTTTTTAACGATGCCCGTCTATTGCAGCAAAGGACACGAAAATCCCACTGGTGGTCGCTTCTGTCTCCACTGTGGCGAGAATCTAGAGAGCTCGGCGACCAAGGGCATCTATCCGGGGCTGGTCTTAGGTGCTCGCTACCGCGTTGTGCGTGAGTTGGGTCACGGCGGTTTTGGACGCACCTATTTAGCAGAAGACCTCAATCGGTTCAATGAAGCCTGTGTTCTAAAAGAATTTGCTCCTCAAGTTCAAGGCACCTACGCCCTGCAAAAAGCTGAAGAGCTATTTTCAAGGGAAGCTGGTGTTCTCTATAAGCTGCAACACCCTCAAATCCCCAAGTTCCGAGAGATGTTCCGGGTTAAACAGCAGGACAAAGGATTCCTATTTTTAGTACAGGACTTTGTTGAGGGACAAACTTACCACGCTTTACTCGATGCTCGGAGGCGTCAGGGAGTGCGCTTTAATGAAGCCGAAGTGACTCAACTGATGCTCCAACTCTTGCCAGTTTTGGAGTACATTCACTCGCTGGGCGTGATTCATCGCGATATTTCTCCAGATAATCTAATTTTGCGGAGTACTGATGGGCTGCCGGTGCTGATCGACTTTGGCGGCGTCAAGCAAGTGGCGGCAACAGTCGCATCCCAATTCATCGGGTCACCCCCTGCTGGTGGAATGGCTGTTATTCCTACTCGGTTGGGCAAGGTAGGCTATGCCCCTTCAGAGCAGATGCAAGGGGGGATTGTCTATCCTCACAGCGATTTATACGCACTAGCGGCAACAGTACTGGTGTTGCTTACGGGGAAAGAACCGCAGCAGTTGATTGACCCGGACACGCTGGCGTGGAACTGGCGGCGGGAGGTCAACCTTAGTCCAAGGGTCGGGAGCGTTCTGGATAGAATGCTCGCACCGAGAATAGGCGATCGCTTTGCCCAGGCGCGTGAAGTGCTGCAAGCCCTTAAGAGCCAGCCAGCACCAGTTGTTTACCCGCAAACCCAGCGCCCTGTGCCTGAGACTCAAGCCACGAGGGCGGTTGCGTCTCCCCCAGTTGCAACCCCTGTCAACCCGCCTACACTCCCAGTAGTTGGGAATCCATCACCCAGTTCAACAGGCAACCAATCGTCAGGCTTGTTGAGGAAAATACTGTTGGTTTTTATATTAATTGCCGCTTCCGGTGGTATTGGCTGGTTGGCTGGAAATATATGGATACAGTCCCAATCCCAGCCTAGAGCGATTCAGCCACGAGCCACGGATGATGGTCAAGTTGTCACACCGCAGCCTACCACTGAACCATCGCCATCGTCGGAGTTTTCCGCTGAGGAGCTACGGCGCAAGGAAGCCCTACAGCAGCGTCGCGTTGCTCTAGACATTCGCTATAACTTCTACGCTGACTTAGTGAATGAGGAGTTTTGGACGGAGTACCCGGAGCAACGGGGACGCACACTAGGCAGTGGGTCAGAAGATGCTACAGCTAGAGCGCAGTGGGATGAGATCGCCTCGGATTTGCTTAGGCAACTCGATCAGGCAAATTTGAGTGGAGCATCACGGCGACAGTTGGGAAGCTTTAAGGAAGCTGACCTCACGGCGGCGAAAGCCGAAGCCAATCAACTACGCCTCAGTAGCCGTAGTCTTTATGACTTGGCAGATGGCAAGTTCTTTTATGCGTTCCCTCAACAGAAGGATAAGCAATTTCTCAAAAAGCCAATTGGTCAGGTGTGGCAAGCCTTTGTCGCTGATAGCCTCAACGCCGTGAAAACAGGAGAGGCTTTTGAGCAAATTGTCTTTAAGCCAGGAACCGTTAATCAACAAGTCAGCGGTAGCCTAAAGCCAGGAGAAGGTAAAGCCTTCACAGCGAATCTTTCCGCTGGTCAGGTAATGAATATAAAGCTCTCTACTGCTGAGAAAGCGTTGTTTTCTATCTATAGTCCCAGTGGTAAAACGACCTTACTCGAAGACTCAAGCGATCGCACTTGGTCAGGCCCACTCTCAGAATCGGGTGTTTATGAGTTTGTGGTAGTTTCTGATGCTTCTGAGCCTATTAATTATCAACTCGACATCACCGTTGAAAACAAACCAACGCCTCAACCATCGCCCGTTGAATCACCTAGCTAACTTGACCGAAAAAGCCAAGTTAATTGCGATCGCCCTCCCCTTCCCCACACTCATAACGGCGATCGCCTTCTGTCATGCTACCTTGAAGGCATTGTATTGACAGTCTTGTTGAGGTTGAGCGTATGGTTTCTCAACTGCAATCGTCGAGCCAGTCACAGGTCATCTACCCGGATAGTGATGGAAAACCAATGGCAAATAACACCAAGCAGTTTCGCTGGATTTTGGTGATTCAGCAGAACTTAGACTGGCTATTTGCCGATGACCCCAAGGTGTTTGTAGCAGGGGATTTATTTTGGTATCCCGTGGAGGGACGCAATACCATCTGTAACGCGCCCGATGTGATGGTAGTGTTGGGTAGACCAAAAGGCGATCGCGGTTCCTATCAGCAGTGGAATGAAGAGGGAATTGCGCCTCAGGTGGTGTTTGAAATTCTCTCTCCGAGCAATTCTCAGGATGAGATGGACAAGAAGTTACTGTTCTACGACCGCTACGGTGTGGAAGAGTACTATATTTACGATCCGGACAGAAATCGGTTAAGAGGTTGGTTGCGTGGTGAGGATGGGTTAGATGTAATCCCCCAGATAGCGGACTGGGTCAGTCCTCGATTAGGAATTCGGTTTGCTTTGTCGGAGGAAAGTTTGGAGCTTTATCGCCCCAACGGAGAGCGTTTTCTGACGTATGTAGAGATTGCCCAACGGGCTGAGGAAGAACGGCAACGGGCTGAGGAAGCAGAGCAAGCGAGACGGGATGCAATCCCTCGGTTATTAGGAATGGGGCTGAGTATTGAGCAGGTTGCAGAAGCGTTGGGGCTGTCTGTGGAAGAGGTGCAGGCAAACGCTCAGGAGTAATATCGGCGCGTGGACGGAATGGCGATCGCTCAGCTCAAAAAGCGGAGAAATAAAAGTTAATGGAAGAATTAATGACGCTTAAAGAATTGCTATACCAAGGAAAAATTCCAGAAGCCTTGGAACTGGTTGAAGAACTCGAAGAAATGAGTAAATCCGATAAACTCAACAAAATATTCAGTTATGGAATTATTCTGTTACTGCATCTAATTAAAAAATATGCTGAAAATCGCACAACTAAGTCCTGGGAAACTTCGATTTTCAATTCTGTTACGCAAATTCAACGCACTAATAAGAGGCACAAAGCCAAAGGAACCTATCTCACAGAAGAAGAACTAGAGGAAACGTTACAGGATGCCTATGAATCAGCTTTGAGAAGTGCAGCATTAGAAGCATTTGAAGGCATTTATGACGCTGAACAGCTTGGCTCAATGGTGAAACGCGAAGATATCATCAAAATGGCAATGGATTTGATTTTAGAGCGGCAAGCTAGTGGCGACTTGCCTAGATAACGGCGGTGAGGTTTCAGCCTTCACCCTTGAGTTGATGAACCTTTCTGCCGATGAGGAGGTAAGTGGTCATTTCTCCCTTGCCTTTCACTTGGATCGCACCTCGCTCCTTAAACAAGTATTGCTCCCGTAAGCGTTCGTAGGTTAGAGCTGTTACCTGAATCTGCCCTGCTAAACCGTGTGATTCCATGCGGCTGGCGATATTTACTGTGTCTCCCCACAGATCGTAACTAAACTTTTTGATGCCAATCACTCCCGCTACCACAGGGCCGGTATTAATCCCAATGCGGATATTGAACTCTTTCCCTGTCTCTGAGCGAAATTGGGCAATTGTGGCTTGCATATCCAGCGCCATTTCTGCGATCGCCTTAGCATGATCTGTCCGTCGCGTTGGTAGCCCTCCGACAACCATATAAGCATCACCAACCGTCTTGATTTTCTCCAGATCGTGCTTCTCACTGAGCAGATCGAACGCTGAGAAGATTTGGTTGAGTAAGTCTACCAGTTCAATCGGACTGAGAGAGGAAGCAATCTGTGTAAAGCCAGCAATATCAGCAAACATCACCGTGACTTCAGCAAAGTCGTCAGCAATGATGCTTTGCTCCTGTTTTAGGCGGTCTGCGATCGGAGAAGGCAAAATATTCAAGAGCAGGTGTTCAGATTTTTCCCGTTCCTGACGCAGTGCCGCTTCCGTCTGTAAGCGTTCAGTGATGTCTCGAAAAATTGCACGAGTGGCAACTGGCTGTCCTTTTACAAATTTACAGTTGAGGCTCCCTTCCAGAGAGATTTTTCTGCCGTTCTTGGTAATAAATTCGACTTTTACTTGATCGAGCTTCTCTCCAGACATCACACGAGAAAAGGTTTGCAAGCCGTGTGCTTTACAATCGGGATGCATTATGTCATACAATGACATCTCCGCAATTTCCGCTTCGTTGTCATATCCCAGAGTCTCTCGCCAAGCCCGATTGACATACACAAAACGACCATCAGCCGTAACCGACTGAATCAGGTCGCTGGCGTTTTCAAACAAGTCTCGATATCGTTCTTCACTCTCTTTGAGCGCTGCCTCTGCTTGTTTGCGCTTGATAAACTGACCGACTTGGCTACCAATCGCTGCCATCGTTTGGAGCAAGTCTTCATCCACCTGGTGAACCTCGCGGCTATAGAACGTCATAACACCCAGAAGTTCACTATCGCCCTGAATCGGGAAACCAAATGCCCCATGTAGTCCGGCAATCGAGGCTGTCTCTGAACGCAAGAAGTCAGTATCATCGACAATATCGGTCATCCAGTAGGGAGAACCTGTTGCCCAAATGCGGCCGGGCAACCCTACTCCTGGCGCAAACGTTGTTTGCCAGGTTGCACTCGTAAGCTCTGGGACAGCGACTGATGGTCTTACCCACGTTTCCACACACCGCAGCATGGTAGGGGTAGGGTGTTCCTGCTTTGGCACGGATGCCCCCAAGTACTGGTTCGGTGTCCAGACTTCGCCTAAATCCCATCCAAGATTTTCTGCGATCGCTTGCAGGATTTTCTGAGTCGTCTGTCTAATTGTTCCTGACTCTGACAGAATGCGGGTTGTCGTGTACTGCACGGCCTGTCGCTGGCGGACACGCTGGTGTTCAGTGATATCCCGACCGATGTAAACCAAATCTTGTAAGCCTTCTGCCTCTATCTGAATGGCTGAACCGGAAAAAGCGACGACAATCTTTTCTCCCCTTTTTGTCTTACAACCAACCTCTACATTTCTCAAAAACTGATTAAATAAAGGATGCTGTTGACTAGCTTGATTTAAGAAGTTTTGGTCATCAATAATTAGGGAAATTGGCTTACCAATTAATTCATCTTCATCATATTTAAATAAATCTTTTGCTGCTCTGTTTAGGGTTTTTATATTTCCTAAACTTGTTGTCACAATTAAAGCATCTGCCATTGATGTAATAATTGTGTCAACGTAATTCTTCGCCGCCTCTAAAGCACTTAATAAAAGACTCGTTTCATTAGAAGACTGGACTAAGTTCTGCTCCAGAACCATTTTTTCTGTAACATCTTCAAAAAAGATAACTAAACTCTTATATTTATCTTTTTGCTCTGGATTTTGAATAACATAAATATCAATATAAAGAGGATAATCCGGCTCTAAAAAGCGTCCAATACCTTTTAATTCATAACTAGCCTGCTTGCCTTTAAGAATGGCGGTTAGGATGTCTTCAAGGCCGAACAGCTCAGGAAACCCTAGGCGGACATCCTTTCCCTTCTCGATTTCCTCAGGAGAATCAGCAAACCGCTGGACGCCAAAGGAGGTCTCTCTAATGTTGAAGTCTTTATCCACGACCAAATATTCCCGGCGGCGTGGAGCTAACAGGCATAGGAGTTTGTTTAAGAGGGAACTCATGGTGGGGCTATCATTTTGTAAGCTAATTGGTTAAAAATTTCGTCAACGTGTGCACCTGTTTTTGCTGAGGTAGGATAAATGGCTATTACTTGGTCTTCAGCCTTAAATGGCAGACACTTAATCATTTGTACCAGTTGAGCATCCTCAAAGAGGTCTGTTTTATTCAAAGCAACGATAATAAATCCTTTGGGATTAACCGATAAAAAAGACTGAACATGATTGGGAATATGATCAATAGTTGCCTGACGACGAACATCGGCAACGATTACTGCACTGGTAGCTCCTTGCAAGTGCATTGGGGTAATTGCCTTAAATTTAGTATTTCCTTCTAAATCCCAGATCAGCATCTGTACATTTACCTGTTTCTGCTGACCGGCTAAGTTACATTCAACGGTCTTCCGGGAAATTTTTACACCTACCGTTGAAAGATATTGGTCGCTAAACTGGCGCTCTACAAAACGGCGAATTAAGCTGGTTTTGCCTACACTAAAATCGCCCAGCATACATATTTTTTTAGATATTATGGAAGCCATTATAATTGTTCTTTTCGTATCGAGTTAGAACCAAGGGAGCAAAAAGCTCTCTTCGGTATACTGTGTGCGAAGAGCGCTGGCTTAAGCTAGCAGCAAACGTCGTTCCACTAGCTCCTTGGACGCTGTCTCGTCATGCTATCTCCTTGGATGCGATCGCGTCTTGCTGCACTAACGGGCGCTTCGCTGTTTTCATGCCCCTTAGCGAAACGGCTCGGCGCAAGGGACTTTACGCTAAGGCCAGTCGCATCTTTAAAAACTGCTCCTTGCCCTACCAAGTCAAGCTTCATTTCCGCAGAAAGTCCTGAATTATATCCAAACAGAGCCTTATCCACGTTCGCAAGGCTTAGGTCGGCACCGTTGAGAGTAGCATCTCTCAAATTGGAACCGCTCAGGTCTGTACTGACTAGGTTGGCATCCTTCAGATTGGCAAGACTCAAGTCGGCTTTGTTCAGGTTCGCGCTGATCAAGTCAGCCGCTCTGAGGTTAGCACCACTGAGGTTAGCACCACTGAGGTTAGCACCACTGAGGTTAGCACCACTGAGGTTAGCACCGCTCAAGTTAGCCCCCTTGAGGTTAGCACCGCTCAGGTTAGCCCCCTTGAGGTTAGCACCACTCAGGTCAGCACTGAGCAGGTCGGCACTGAGCAAGTCCACACCACTCAAGTTGGCACTAATCAAGTTGGCACCGCTCAGGTTAGCAAGACTCAGGTCAACTTTGTTCAGGTTGGCAAGGCTCAGGTCGGCTTCGTTTAGGTTGGCACCGCTCAGGTTGGCAAAGCTCAGGTTCGCTTCGTTCAAGTTGGCAAGGCTCAAGTCGGCTTCGTTCAGGTTGGCACTGCTCAAGTCAGCACCACTCAGGTTGTTATCACATAAATCCTGCCCACTGAGATCGACTCCAACAAAATCTTCAGCAAGACTTAGATCCGCAATTTTTGCCAGCTCAGAAAAGTCCTCTGTTTTTGCCCTCAGAATGTGCCGGATTAGGTGTTGAATTTCCAGGCGAAATTTCTCATTAGTCATATTGCAACTGTTGCCTACTCAGATATGGCTTTAATTTTCGCTCTAAGAAGCGACGAATGATCGCTCTCTCAATGACGGCAGATCTTTTTCTGCTGATGTTTTTTGGCCATAGCCCCTCAGCCTCAGTAATATAGACATCTCGTGGCGAGACTTCAAAGGTGGCTTCTACACGGCAAGGTTTGGCTGTGACATTCAAAGTTCCTAGTTTCACATTTTTGAGTAAACCTTTTAAAACTGGTTCACCCGCCTCTACTTTAAAAACCCAAGTAGGATTCTCTGGAGAACCCTTCGTTGTCACTTGACAAGCGACGAACTGAACCTGACAAGCAACCAACTGGATCTGATCGGTTTTCCCTGCTGTTTTCTTTGTACTGGGATTAGTGTGAATTCCAGGTTTACTCTCCCCTAAAGAAGTTTCTATCCCACTTTGATTGCTCTTGCCTTCTTGCTGTTGTCTGCCTTGATGGACAGCAAGCTTAAATGAGCTACCTAGCTCACCGGATGTTAAGGGAATTTTTCCGTTTACCAGCTTGATGCGCAGCTCTCCACCTTTTAGACCGAATTTTAGGCGACCACCAGGCAGTATCTCCCGTTGTTCGTTAAATTGCAGGGTCAGGTACAGGTTGATCTGCTCTGTTGCCGCTGATTTCGACTCAATATTGATACTGTCGTGCTTCTGTGGCGAAACGGGAATTCCTTCCAATTTCATAAATAGGCAGCCCAAGCACTTGTTCTCAGGCTCTGATGGAGGTGTTGTGGGCAGATGTTTTGGCATTCCCAAGCTGGAATCGGTAGGTGGTTGCTTATAAAGCTACCATGAGGCTTTCACTCATGTTGCTGCAATTAGTTCGTAAGCTAATTTATGAAAAATTTCGTCAACGTGTAAACCAGTTTTTGCCGAAGTTTGATAAATTGCTATGACTCGTTCCGGTTTTGAACTTTGTAGCTGTTGTTCTAGCTTGTCTAGTTTTTCTTCCTCAACCAGGTCTGATTTATTCAAGCCAATGACAATAAACCCTTTTGGATTGACGGATAAAAACAGATTGATATGTACTGGAATTTGCTCGATGGTTTCGGCACGGGTGACATCGGCAACAACTAATGCACCGCTGGCTCCTTGTAAGTGAGTAGGGGCGATCGCTTTAAATTTTGTATGCCCTTCTAAGTCCCAGATGAGCAACTGTAAATTCAATTTCTCCTGCTGCCTTACTTCCGCTAATTCTATAGTTTTCCGAGATATCTTCACTCCCACAGTAGAAAGATATTGGTCGCTGAACTGGCGCTCTACAAAGCGGCGAATTAGGCTAGTTTTGCCGACTCCAAAGTCACCAACCATGCAGATTTTCTTAGATATCATTGACATGATAATAGAGCGTCATTTCTCGCTTGATAGTGCCATTCCTGCTTTAAGTGCCTTGGCGAATTTCCAGGAGGACGGTTCGCTTGTCGGGCAACTGCCTCTGGTAGCACAGGTGCTTTCGCCAGAGGATTTATATTGATTCTAAACTTTTGTAAGCTAATTGTTTAAAAAATTCATCAACGCCTGAGCCGGTCTTGGCTGAGGTTAGATAGATTCCTGATATTTGCTCCCAATCTCGAAGCTGAACCCGTTGAACAAATGTCGTTAGTTCTTCCTCGTCAATTAAATCTGATTTATTTAAGGCAACAATGATAAAGCCTTTAGGATTGCTGGATAAAAAGAGCTGAATATATTCTGGAATCCGCTCAATTGTTCCCAGACGGCTGACATCGGCAACAACTAATGCACCGCAGCTTCCTCGTAAATAACTGGGAGAGATTGTCTTAAATTTAGGATTCCCTGTTATCTCCCCGATGAGCAACTGTAAGTTAAAGTTTTTCTGTGGCTTTAATCTTGAAATTCTAGAGTTTTTCGGGAAATTGTCACTCCCAGATAGCCAAGATACTTAGTACTAAATTGGCAATCTATAAAGTAACGAATTAGGTTATTTTGGTCAACTCTAGATTCACCAATTAATCAGATTTTTTTAGATACAATTGACACGATGATAAATGCCAATTGCTCATTGTTCGTTACTTCCCCCTCCAACATGACTGAATCCTTAAGGGGTGATCAGTTCAAATTCTACGCATCTACTTAACACTGGTAGTTGCTCAGAATTCACACCGAGGGGAGGGTCTGTTGTTCCTGCAACTTCCAGCCGTTTGGAATCGATGCCTTGAGCAATAAGGGCATCTTTTACCTTAGTAGCGCGTTCCAGTGCCAGTTGCTGATTTTCTGTAGCTGTGCCCCTAGGGTCGGTATGTCCTAAAAGCCTGATATTTTTGTTTGGGTACTGCTCCAGAAAGGCTTTGATCTGAGTAACTTTTGAAAGTTGGTCTGATTTTAACTCAGAGGAACCCTGGTCAAAGTAAAGGCGGGAAGCGATCGCAAGAGGCTGTAGTTGCACCGTGTTGGTGACAGACTGAACTCCTGGAATTTGCTGAAATGCCTGGGTGACTTTTTTCGCATCGGCATCCTGAAGCACGGTTCCCTTCACCGTGACTTTCCCCTCACTGTAATCAGCCGAAATTACCGCACCAACTATTTGATTCAGTATGTTAGCGACTCGCTTCACCTCCGCTTCTGCCAATACGGGATCGGGAGGTACTTCGACGGGGACAATCGCATTGTGTATTTTCAGTTTGGGTTCAACCTTCTTGGCAATTTGTTCAGCTTTTGAGCGCAGATATTGATTGGGCAAGCGTCCAGAAAGCTTCACAGTACCTTGATTGGCTTCTACCATGACACGATAAACGGCTAACTCTGGATCGGAGGTCAATGCTAAGTTGGTGTCTGCTTCAATGCGGCGGCTAACCCCACTAAGATGTCGATAAAATCCTAAGGGAATCACAATTGCACTGACTACTGCCAAACCTATCACTAACAAAGCAACAGGAGGATTACCTTTTTGAGCCTTGGCCGATGCATTGCTAAGTTCTGTTAAGCCTTCTAGGATCTGCTGTATCTGTTCAGGGACATTGGCGGGGTCACCATCAAATAATTCAATCGCTTTACCATGTCTTTGAACGATAGTACCTAGAGCACCGCGTGTCTTCTGAATGAATGACTTGGGCGGTTTTCCTTGAGTTACCACCGCTAGATAACAGTATCCCGCTACTTCCAGGGTGATTTGGGAATTGCCATATTCAATTTGATCAATCTCCGACATATCCCCGGACTGAGCGATACAATCATTCACAAAGCTGCGGATCGCCGTAAGCATCCCTGCTACCATCTCCGACTCTAGGTAATGGCTGTCAAAGGATTGCACTTCAGAAATCACCAATCCAGAGCCTTTGTGAATTAAAAAAACCGCTTGGACGGTAAAAGGCATCGCTTCTTTAAGGATGAGTTCTGCCTCGGAAACCCCCTGAATTTTGGCGCGGATTTTGCGAGAAACACCCTCCAAGCTCAAGGTATTTTCGACTTTTTCATTAATCGAACTAATGGCTTCCGCCATGTATTTAGAAATCGTACTGCCAATAACAGGATAGAGGGCATCCACCATTGCATCCCGCTCCAAGCTAATCTGTTCTTTGATGGCTGTACCCATTTCTGGTCCAAGTGCCTTGGCGAATTCTCCTGGATAATTACTCACTTGTTTGGCAACGGCTTCTGGTAGCAGGGGTGCCAAAGCCGAACTAAGCGCAACTTTATCCTGCTGAGTCCGATGCTGAATCATTTCATCAATCACAGGCGCGATCGCTTGGGCAACTTCGCCCCTTGCTTCGGCTACTTTTTGACTTAAAATTTTAGCGATTAAAGGCAGCAGTAAATTAATTAATTCTGTGGGTTCATAAATCTGATGCTCAAGTCCTTCTAATTTTTTTTTAAACTTGGTAACCTCCTCGCGAGACTCCATCACTTCTTGTGTCAGAAGCAGACGCTGCCAACGCTCAAATAGTGTGATTGAATTCTCTATATCTTTATCATCGGTCGCTCCAACAAATGGTCTTTTGGATTCTTTTTCTTGAGCTTTTTGCCAATGAGATTTAATCAGCTGAGTGAGTACTTGTTCAGGCGGCGTATCTGATTTTTCGGGCGGATTCAAATTCTCTTCAGATAGAGATAGCTTGTTTTTAGATTCTTCTTTCTGCTGCTCTTGTTGCTCTTCTGGTTGGTGAGACTGAGATAACAGGTTTTGCAAACCTTCAAGCGCTCTGAGTGAATCATCTATCGCCAACTTGTCAGCGGATACAGTTGAGTCGGTAGTAGTTTCTTTGGGCTGCTCTTCATTTAGCTGAGGCTGGAGCAGCTGGTTTGACTCAGGCTCAAGCCCAGGCAAACTATTTGTCTGTGAATCCTGGCACTCCTCTACCGACTGAGAACCAAAAGATTCACCCTGACTTGTCTCTTCCTCATTAGGAGGGGAAGATTTCTCCTTAGATTCCTGACGCTGGTTAACTATCTGTAAATCAACCAATAAATCCAGCAAGCCTTGTAGCTGGGAGCTGCCAGATGGGTTTTCTTTTGATACAGCCATACTCCGATCTGCTTTACCCTAAATCTTCACTTAGGCAGGTAGATATCGCCTAATTCACAACTCTGAAGTATGTTAGCGCAGCGCCGGAGAGGATAGTGAGGACGTAGCCCAGGATGAAAAAAGCCCGACTTCTCAGTGGCAAGGAGATTTAAACTCTGTTAACTGGAAGGTCACCAAGTTTTAGTGGAGAGGCTCTGATCCAAAGGTAGCTCTCACTGTTTCATACTTCATCCTTTACACTTCAGCCTTCAGTTGTTAATTGAGTTTACTCGGAAACTTTCCTGGCTTCTATTAATAGGACATCTTCCGACCCATTAGCGCGAACTGATTCTTTCAGTTCTGGACTAAATTCAGCTTTTTTTATTCTTAAGCCAAGCTCAAATAAAACGTCTGCCATATCATTCCTGGAAAGCTTAGTATCTGTGAGCAGTGAGAACCGCTTTTCCAGTTCATCAAGAAGCTGAGTCTTTAGATTGCGAGTATCTTCTTGAAGCTTTTCTCTAGTTTCAGAGAGTTCGGTGCGAATCGAGGTAGTCTGGCTAACAACTGTTTTATCTATTGATTCAAGACTGTTAGAAAAATTTCTGTATGTCCGGTCAATCAGTTGTTGAATATCCGCGTTATCTTTCTGGGATGTGAGGCTGAGAGACTTGATTTTTTGCTCAAGTGAATCAACAGATGCTCGTAGTTCTGTCAGACACTCCGTCTTGATGGCGAGAGTGCGATCGCGCATCTCTTGATCTAGCAAAGATAACTTAGATTCTAACTTGTCAAGGCGACTGTCATATTCTTTTAATTTAGAGCCGAATATTATATCACGGATTAGGTCAATATTGCCAATTCGTTCCCGCATTTCATCTTGGCTGATTTCACCCATGCTGATACCTCATAATTTACTTACGTCAAAGCTTTGAACAAAACCAAAAACGCTTTATTTAATAGACATTTAACCCGCTCTCCCCCAGGAAAAACTAATGTATCGCTTGTTTTACGGCAATTCTGAGAAGCTGCAACCTCTACGAGGAAGTCACGGATTACCTGATTGTTACGACTCTACTGAGTCGTTTTCAGTTTATTCCATATCTATGCAATGAGCTACTTTTCATCATTAGACCTCTTGCAAAAGCCGATTTTCGCCCCCCCCAGCTCCTCACTAAAGCTCCGACCAAATTTGGGGGGAGAATACATTCCAAAGTCCCCCAGAATTGGGGAGCCAGTGGCGGGTACGCAGGGGTCTCCCCAAGTAGAGCAACTGGCGTGGATTTAGGGGGCATTCCAGGATTTATGCAAGAGGTCTATTCAGTAGTGCTGAGTGCTGAGTCGGAGAGTGCTCAGTAGTACCCTGTAGAACAGAGCTAAGGGATGGATTCACACTTTGCTGAGTGGCCAGTTGTAACGGGCTGTTGTGGTGATACTTTAATCGGCTTGCTGTCAAAGAGTGAATCGTTAAGCCAGCCGAGTAAGTTGTAGTTCTTGAGGTAGACTAAATATTTCCATAAACGGGAACTGCCGCGCCGCGCATATCTTTTGCGGCTTCCGAGGCGAGGAAACAGATGACTTGCGCTAAGGATTCTGGTTTCACCCATTTATCTGCTTCTGCACTTCCCATCGCTTCTCGGTTGGCAGGGGTATCAATTACACTGGGTAAGACGGTGTTGGCAGTGATGTTGGTGCCTTTGGTTTCATCGGCGATGGCTTGTGTCAGCGCCACCACCCCAGCCTTAGACGCAGAGTAAGCCGCCAGTTGTCCCCCCGGTTGCACGGCACCTCTTGACCCCACTGTCACGATGCGTCCATAGCCGTGTTCCAGCATTTTCCTCAGGCTGTGCTTGCAGACTAAAAAGGTAGTATTCAGGTTTAAGTCAAAGTCTTTTTTCCATTGTTCAAAACTGTATTCGTGGGTTTTGCCCATTGAGAAGCCGCCGACGAGATGAATTAGAACGTCCACTCGCCCCATATCATTGACTAGCTGTTCTACTACAGACTCATTAGAAAGGTTAGCCGAGACAAAGCGAATTCGGTCAAACTCAGCAGCCGCTAACTTCCCTTTCAGGCGTTCTACTTCTTTTTCGTTGTGGTAGGGAATTGTCACATCAGCACCTTGACCAAGAACCTCTGCGGTAACACCCATCCCTAAGCCGCCAGTACCGCCAGTTAGTAAGACTTGCTTGCCATTCATCCCCTTTTCCTCCTGTCACATACCACCCTCAAAATACCGCGACATCAGGAATCGAGGGAAGATAGACCAAATTTATTACTTTAGTCAGTTAACCAAGAGTCTAGACTTTATCCATAATTTTCCTGATGGCACTATGGCACTGCTGAAGTAAAAATTGCTGACGTTGTCCCGGAGGGGCTTGTACCAGAAGACTCCCATCCAAAATCTAAAACCGTCTGTCAAACTTACTCTGCCAAAAACTTATAACTAGGGGTAGATGATATGGATGCTTTGGAGTTTTTCAACCTCCATGTATCAGCCGGGAAGAGTTCTCTAAAGCCAAGCTTAATAGAGGCAAAACCAGTTCAGGCTCCATCTGATGCTACAAAACCGTCGGTTGGAGTGCAGCCCTATGAAGGACGGTTGTTGGCTACCGTTGGCTTCATGCTAGTTTGGGCAGTTGCGGTTTTTACCATTTCCAATGCCCGCAAGAAACGTAGCCGAACTGGAAGAGCCAGCAACCGCTTGAAGCAAGTTCCCTGTAGAAATTGTCAATTCTATTCAGACAACAATTATCTCAAGTGTGCGATACACCCTACTGTTGCGCTAACTGAACAAGCTATCAATTGCTCTGACTATGAGCCGCCAACAGCGTCAGATAAAGGCTGAAGGATAAAGGCTGAAGGCTGAAGGCTGAAGGTGAATCTAGGGACTTGCGGCTGATTAGTCGTTAGCGAAGCGAGGCGTAGCTCACCCAATCCAAAATCCAAAATCGTTCGACTGAACTTCGACAGGCTCAGTTACCGCGCTCACGCCGAAGTCTAAAATCCAAAATCGGTTTGGTCATTGACAAGGGCTAGTAACGTGCTATTGTTTAATTGACTAATCAATCAATCAAGTACTTCGGGTATGGCGACACGAGACTCGCAAGACTTCGAGGGTCGGCGACAGCAGATTATTGATGGTGCGTTGCAGGTCTTTGCTAGCAAGGGCTTTGAAAAGGCGACCAACAAGGATATTGCCGCTGCCTCTTCGATTGGTTCACCCGGCTTGATTTACCACTACTTTAAGGATAAAAGCGACTTATTCCGGCAGGTGCTTGAGCAGCGTGTGCCGATGTTGCAGTTGCTCACGAAAAGGGAAGAGATGATGTCACTACCTCCCCAGGAGGCGCTCACCCTCTTTGCTAGCACGTTTCTCAAAGTGGTGGATAATCCGAATGCGATCGCTTTGATGAAGCTGATGCTAGGTGAAGCCGTTCGGCAACCTGTCGTTGCTGAAATGATCAACACCATTGGACCGCTTCGCAATTTTGCCTTATTAACTCGTTATTTAGAGAAGCAGATGGATGCTGGTGTCCTACGTCGCATGGATACAGGGGCGGCAGCACGCTGCTTCATTGGCCCTTTGCTAGCTTTCTTGATTACACGAGAGCTTTTTCCGCAGCCGGACGCGCCGATGTTAGAGCCTGAGACGATGGTTAAAACTGTCGTTGAGGTTTTCCTGCGGGGTATGCAGATCTCTACCCCAGATAGCTAATAGCCAAGCTTGAGAG
>DATNPI010000581.1:0-4107 GCA_036703325.1 Coleofasciculaceae cyanobacterium | reverse complement strand
CTAGTAGTCCACCAAGACAACTTTGCCTGGTGTGAGTCAATACTGGTAAGCTACCTAATATAAGGAGAATTAGGGTAGCATCATGGCAAAAAAATACATTGTGGATTTAAACGAAGCAGAGCGATCGCAATTGGAATCGGTAACCAGAACAGGCAAGCACAAGGCGCGAACTATTACCCGTGCAAACATTCTTTTAATGGCGAATGAGGAATACTCAGATCATGCGATCGCTTCGAGCCTAAGAGTTAATATTTCGACGGTTGAACGCACCCGTGAAAAATTCGTGGTTGGGGGGCTGGAATATGCCATAGAAGACCGTCCACATCCACCAAAGTCGCGCAAACTTGATGGTAAGCAAGAAGCATTTTTGATAGCTACTGCTTGTTCTACCCCACCAGAAGGACGTAACCGTTGGACAATGCAGCTTTTAGCAGATCGGCTTATAAGCATAGGTATTGTTGACTCAATTTCTGACGAAACAGTGCGTCAAACACTAAAAAAAACGAGGTCAAACCTTGGTTAAAGGAACAGTGGTGCATACCAGAAGTAAATGCCGAGTACGTTTTCACAATGGAAGATGTATTAGATTTGTACAACGAGCCTTACGATCTTAAACGTCCAGTAATTTGTTTTGATGAGACTCCATACCAACTTGTAGAAGAAGTTAGACAGCCATTGCCTCCAGAACCCAACCAACCAGAGCGCTATGACGCGTGAGTATAAGCGAAACGGAAGTGTTAATTTATTTGCGTATTTCCAACCATTAGCTGGGTGGCGACACATTGAAATCACGCAACAGCGAACAAAAGTAGACTTTGCAAAACAAATGAAGGATTTAGTCGATGTTTATTGCCCAGAAGCTGAAGTTATTCGTTTAGTAGTTGATAATTTAAACATACATAATCCAGCAGCATTGTATGAAGTTTTTGAACCACAAGAAGCACGTCGAATAATCCAAAAGTTAGAGTTTCACTATACACCCAAACACGCAAGCTGGTTAAATCAGGTAGAAATTGAGTTATCAATTTTGTCCCGTCAGTGTTTGGAGCGACGAATTCCAGAAGTACAAATATTAAAATCTGAAATTCTTGCTTGGGAAAAACAACGTAATCAAGAACGGGCAAGTGTAAACTGGCGCTTTAAAACGAAGGATGCACGGAACAAACTTGAGCGGTTATATCCTTCTGTTTAACCCAGCAAAGTTAGCTTGGTGGACTACTAGTATTAGAACCCAGTCCTCTGTCTATGCCTGCCAACAGGAGACTCTCTGCCGTCATCTCTAAATTCCGGGCAGTAACCGCGATACTACCACCATTGCTAGCAAATACATTTACTTGCGCGCCATTGCTCAGGAAAACATCGCTTCTTTCTACACTATCGGGAAAACTCAAACTTAGATTATTACTATCTACATTCAACCCAACTGTTCCCCCACTAGAAGACCCACCTAACTCGACTCGTCCACCAAAAGCATTCAACCTTCCACCATCCATGCTGATGTTGCCGCCTACTAGCAGCAAACTCCGACCATCTGGCACACGTAGACCCAATGCATCCGCTCCAGCCAAAGTAGCTCCGGCTGGCGCAGTTGAGCTATTTTGAATCGGGGCAGCCGCAATTTGATTGAAAAACAAAGCCGAAGGATTGATTGTCAGTAAGGGTGAGGGGGCTTCTGGATTCGAGGCACTGAAAAATCCCAGATTGCCAAACCCTATAGCATTCGCAGTCGTGGCAACAAAAGAACCCCCAACGTTGAGTGATGCATTGGCACCAAACAGAATGCCATTCGGGTTGAGCAAAAACAGATTCGCTCTACCATTTGCCCGAATCACGCCATCAATATTCGAGATTGACCCACCTGTGACACGACTGAAAATGTTCTGAATATCTGCTGCGTTATTGAAGTAGGCAGAGCCTCCGGTGGGTACGGAAAATTGGCTCAAACTGTGGAACAAATTGCCACCCCGCGTTGCCCCGCCGTCAATCTGGAAGTTGGGATTTCCGGAGACTTGCGATCGCTCTCCCACTGGCAGTGTTGTATCTCCAACCACTTGTGCAGCACTCATGTTAGAGCTAAAAAGTGCAATTAAGACAGTGCTAGGAACGAGCCATTTTTCTAGATAACACCCTTTCATCTCAAATTTCCGTCTGCGGAAGTAGCTAGACTCTATCATTTGACGGATACATAAATTCTCTGTAATGACTAGGTGTTAGCAATACCTGACATTGCCACTTGTCCAGGCTTAATTCTGGTGAAACCTGTTGGTCTGATACCTTTTCACAACTGACTTGGTCTGAGGAACTCGCTTAAACATACGAAGTTTACGACCCATCACAATTAACTGGCTGTCCCCAGCGATTGGGGGAGGTCATATTAGGCGCACTTGCTGTGAGGATAACCTTCCCATCAGGTAAGGTCGCCCACCCAGTTGCTTCCACCCGTGCTGATTTAGTGCTGGCTGGGTTAGCTGAAGGCGGTAGGGTTCCCTGCCCAGGAACGTTCGGCTGACGGCTAACTCCAGCCGGAGTGCGCCAGTCTCGCCAACGTGGGTCATCGCCCAAGGCTTGTTGAGGCGTAGGCGGCAACCCCCCTCGACCCGTGACTACGAAGGAACTGCCTTGAACATCTCGACAGCCTTGAGTGATCGCGTCCGACGCATCCACCACGTTCGTTGGCAATTGGGCTAGTCCTCTTGCGGGGTCAATCCCTGGCGTGGTGATGTTTACTGTGCCAGGAAACTCCGAACTGGCTCCCGTGGCAGTGATGTCGCTCAAGCGAGTCGGTTGCTCTTGAAACTCGATGCCAAAGATGCCAATCGCTCTAACGGTTACATTACCGCCCCGGAAGTTACGCGAATTGGCGCTGATGTCACTATTTTCAGAAGGAACGGCAACCAAGTTGTCTGTATTGATGTTGATGTCGCCACCGGGAATGTTGATACCAGTAGCGTTAGTCGTGATGCTACTGCCATTTCGCAACAGAATTAGGGGCGATCGCAAATTGATATCCCCCCCACCCCCAGAAGTATCGGCGCGGATGCTGCCTTGATTATTGAGATAAATTTGATTGGCATCCACGAACAAGGAACCTGCACGACCTGTGCCCGAACTGCTGACTGTTACTTGTGCTTGGTTTTGAATGCCTAAGGTGCCTGTGCGGAGAGTTAAGTTGCCACCCGCACCACTGCCACCCGTCCCAGCGGCAATGATCGAACCATCTCCACTCAGAGTAATGGATTCAGGAGCAGTAATGGTTAGTTGTCCCCCACTACCGCTACTAGACGTGGAGGCAGAAATTTGTGCCCCGCCCTGAAGGTTCACTCGGACACGTTGCCCGTTCCCCCGTGGCTGAATGGTAAGGTTGCCTGCATCGGCAGAAGTGGTGGTCTGAGCGAATAGCCCACTGGCAGCACCGGACAGTAGGATATCTGGAGCATTCACTGTGATGTCTCCTGCCCGTCCGCTACCAGAAGTGCTGGTCACCAAGCGGCCACCCTCTTGAACAGTTAACTGCCCAGTCGCAATTTGGATATTGCCTCCGCGCCCTGCGGAAGAGGGTTCTGTGTTTGCAAACAACCCACTGGCTGCGCCAATACTTCCTACTCTCGGTTTCCCGTAAATATCGAGTTGGGAACCGAATTGAGCCAGTCGCGCTAAGTAGGATGGATCGCTGCCAGCAATTGTTACACTGTCAGTCGCCCTAAGGGTGATGTTACCCGCCGTTCCCTTACCAGACGTAATGGTAGTTAGCTGCCCACCCGATATGGCTTCAAACGTATTCGTATTGATCGAGATTGCTCCCCCTGGGCCATTGGCTGTAGTCCGAGAATCAATGACGGCACCGTTTGAAACGCTAAAAGCACTGGTGTTTACCTCGATCTTGCCACCAATCCCAGAGGAATTGGTACTGGTGAATATACCGCTGGAAACTCCATCAACGAACTCTGGAGGGGATGTAAATCTAGGTGGAGTGTAATTGAAAAGTTTTATGGGAGGAGCTGTTGTATTAGTCCCAGAAACACTGACACTATTAGATGCATTGATGAGGATATCACCTGCATTTCCTTCTCCTGAGGTGACCGCATTCAATTGAGCGCCGTTAGTTAA
>DATNPI010000567.1:0-11257 GCA_036703325.1 Coleofasciculaceae cyanobacterium | reverse complement strand
ACTCGATTGGTAGGGGTATCAATAATGCTGGGTAGAACCACATTGGCTGTAATGTTGGTTCCCTTGGTTTCATCAGCTAGAGCTTTGGTCAGGGCAACGACCCCTGCTTTGGAAGCACTATAAGCGGCGAGTTGTCCGCTTGGTTCTACAGCCCCCCGCGAGCCGACCGTGACAATCCGTCCATACCCATGCTCTAACATACGTCGTAGACTATGCTTGCAGAGTAAAAAGGTTGTGTTGAGATTCAACCCAAAGTCCCGTTGCCAATCAGCAAAAGGATACTCATGGGTTTTACCAAGCGCAAAACCTCCAACCAGATGGATCAACACATCAACTCGCGGCATATTATCCACTAGCTGTTGAACAGCTTGCTCATCTTGCAGATCAGCAGGAGTAAGCTGGATTCTGCCCTGATCGGCAGGGGAAATAGCTTCTTTGAGCCGCACTGTTTCTTCCGCTTTGCGATAAGGCACTGTGACGAGCGCACCTTGTGCTAGTACAACAGGAGTGACACCCAAACCCAACCCCCCAGTACCCCCTGTCAGTAATACATACTTGTCTTTCATTATTACTCCACAAACTACATCTTCATTCTTCAACTTTGATTCGATTTGGAACAGTCAAGTTTTTCAAGTTAAGAAGCAATTTAAGTGGAATTGCACTGACTTAAGGCGCGATCGCTGCAACCCCAGAGGTGGTGGTAAAAAAGTCTCCTAGGCTGGATTCCAAGGATTCATGACCTAGGAGATGGACTTATAACGTGCCTCTACCATGCCCAAACTTGTCGAAATTCTCAAGCAGAAATTTGCTCACAGTGTAGGACTGCCTTTTCAGGAGTTATTGCCAGAGTCGAAAATTGTTGAAGCTTTAGCAGCAGGAAGAACCAGGAAAAGCCAGCCGTGAGGTTGCAAGCCCTCACCCAATCAAAGATTGTGGTGGGGGAGGATGTCACTACGGATAACGTTGATCACCTTCGGGTATAGGTGACTCAAGGCTCGGCATGGGTGAGGTATTAGGCTCGGTTGATGGTGATTGGGACGAAGACGGCGGTAAGTTAAAATCCGGGCTTGGAAAGTTGGTAGTAGGCTCGGTCGATGGTGATTGGGACGAAGACGGCGGTAAGTTAGAATCCCAACCAGGACTAGGGAGAGCGCGAGCAGGAGGGTTTTGTAAAGCTGCCCAGGTTTCCGAACCGACAACACCATCCACAGGTAGTCCGTAGTCGCGCTGAAACTCTCTGACTGCTGCCTCAATCTCTAAACTAAATATGCCATCTAGTCGGCCGCTATAATAACCTAAGTCTCTCAATCGCTGCTGTAGATCTACCACTCTCTGACTGCGATCGCCACGTATGAGTTCAGTATTACTATCAGCAGAAAGACTGCCAGGTGCAGGTAAATCTAATGAAGAAGGCGCTGGTGAGGGAGTTGTAGGACTTGGAAAAATTTGAGAGCTAGGGTTGGTCTGTTGTGTGGGTGCGGGTAAGGCAGTAGTAGAACCAGTCGTCGCTGATTCGGATGAAGACGGCGGTACGCTGAAATCAAAACCCGTAGCAGGAGGTGGAGGGCTGAGTGTGGGTAATGTCACTGGCGTAGGGGGCGGCGATGAAGCTGGACTAGAGTTGGGTATAGGTGATTCAGCTCGTGTAGTGGGTAGCGATGAAGCTGGACTAGAGTTGGATATAGGTGATTCAGCTCGTGTAGTGGGTAGCGATGAAGCTGGACTAGAGTTGGGTATAGGTGATTCAGCTGGTGTAGCAGGTGGTGAGGAAGCTGGACTAGGGCTGGGTATAGGTGATTTAGCTGGTGTAGCGGGTGGTGATGAAGCTGGACTAGGGCTGGGTATAGGTGATTCAGCTGGTGTAGCGGGTGGTGAGGAAGCTGGACTAGGGCTGGATATAGGTGATTCAGCTGGTGTAGCGGGTGGCGAAGTGGCAACAGTGGAAGATGTCTGAAGGTTAGGGCTGAAAAGATTTTTAGGGAACAGAACCCAGGCAAGGCCTCCTATTGACACTAGGACGAAAGTACCCAATGCCAGTAAACGAGTCCGAGAGATTCTGCCCTTTTCAGCTTGATTTGGCTCTGACGCTGGGGTTGATTCATCGATCTGACTCTGTTGCGATGATGTCGTTAACTCTTCTTGTGCAGGAGCTAACTCTTCTTGTGCAGGAGCTAACTCTTCTTGTGCAGGAGCTAACTCTTCTTGTGTAGGAGCTAACTCTTCTTGTGCAGGAGCTAACTCTTCTTGTCTAGGAGTTAACTCTTCTTGTGTAGGAGCTAACTCTTCTTGTGTAGGAGTTAACTCTTCTTGTGTAGGAGTTAACTCTTCTTGTGTAGGAGCTAACTCTTCTTGTGTAGGAGCTAACTCTTCTTGTGTAGGAGCTAACTCTTCTTGTCTAGGAATAGACAAACTGACTCCGGCAATCTCACCTTGACTTTCCCATTTACGCACCTTGTCAAATTCTGCGATCGCACCTGCCATATCTCCACGGGCAAAATTTGCCATTCCACGAGCATAGGCTAGCAACAGCTGAAATTCAGCCAGTGGCTCTGCAAGGCTTTTCACCACTGATGCAATCCGAATCAAATCGGCCCTATCCTGCTGATACGCCATTGAAAGCGCCGACACCAATTCCCTCGCTGCCTCATTGGGTCGCGTATATGCCAGTGCTGTCCACCGTTGCGCCTGGGCAAGGTTGCGAATGTCCGGGTCATTGCTCTGAAGCTGCGGTTGGACATAAGCTAACAAAAAGTCAGACAACTCGTGAATTCGCTGTTGTCCGAAGCTTTCGTTTTCCTTCAAACGACTCAGCAGCACATTCCGCACCGCCGTATCTATCTCGTATAGTTCATTTCCGACTTCATGCCACAAACTCGAAAGCAGCAAATCTGCGACAGCTACCCAAGGGATATCTAGCACTTGGTTATGTAAATCACGCTGAAAGTTTGCCCAAAGACAGTACAGCAGATCGGGTGTAAGTGCCAACGGAAAGGCGGCGTGATAGGCCAGAACCAGATGTGCCTTGCCAAAACGTTTGCCGAATGACTCAATGCGTTGGTGGATAGCTTTGGGTCTAGACTCTAGTACTGGTAATGCTGAATGGCTCATCTTACTGATTTTACTGGCTCCTTCGGGTGCTTTGAGCGTCCCCGCAAGACATCGATCGCATCCTGCAAACCTCGGCGGCTGACTTCAAACATTGGCACAAGATGTGCTATATCGTCAGCTGTTGTGCCAGACCAACGCGATCGCGGCATGGGATTAAGCCAAGCGATATAACGAACCTTCTGCTTCAACTGCTCCAAAAATACTGCTGTTAATTCAAGCCTCTCTGGGCTGAAACCACCACGCGCCGCACCTCCATCACTAAAAATCAGCACTCCTGTCCGTTCAGAGGGAAGATTAGCCAGAATATTGCTAATCGCTTCAGCGTTTTGGTGATTGGGGCTGTGATAGAGATAGTCAATAGGGGAATTGTGAAAGTAGTAGACGCCTGTTCTGCCTAAACGCCCTCCTCGTAAGGCAGTTTCTGTCAACCGACGCGACAGGGCATGAAACGGAACCATTGAGCCGCCTTGGTCAATGAGTAACAGCAGTTCAGCCCGGTTCACCCGACGCGGCACTAACACAGGTTCAAGCAATAAACCTTGGCGTCCAATTTGGTTGACTGTTGCTTCTACATCTAACTCTATCCGTGGACCCTCACGTACTGGGCGGCGCAAGTAGCGCCAGCTTTGTTTCATTTGCCGTTGGGTAACGGGAAAATACTCGCTAGTCAGGATAAAGCGATCGCTTGGGATTTCACTATCTCTGTCCATAGCTTGCCGCACGGCTTGGGCTACTTGTACCTCATCTTTCATTTCCCCTGTCAATGCTGGAGGTAGAGCGAAAGTAGGTGCATCCGGGGTTGGGTTGAGAACAGAGAAACCCTCACTAGCAGGGCTTTCAGCAGTCGATTTATATATCCACTTAACAAGTATATATACAGCACCAGCTAGACCTCCCATGGCTAGCAGGCTCCCCAAAATCCAATCTATCCGGACTGGATTTTTGTTCGAGTATGGTGTCTGGGGGGGCTTTAGCGTCTGAGTCGGCGTTGCTGTTTGAGTTGGCGTTGCTATCTGGGGCGGTTTCCTCGGAATTTGTTCTATCTGGGTTTTTATATAGATTCCAGCCCCTAGACCGATTGCACCTCCTATAATTAGTGCTCCTCCCCAGGCTACGTAGCGAGTAATTTGAGAAGACTCAGACCGTGTAGATTGTATAGCTGAGGTCTGCGGGGCTAGGACTAAAGCCTCACTCTGCATCGCTTGTTCGAAGTGATAGTCAAATAGGCGCTTTTCCTCAGCTGATTTCACCCAAAGTGTGCAGCAGAGTCGGGCTAAGGCAGTATGGTCTGAAATTCCAAAACCAGCCTGCAAAGCATACAACACCAATTGATACTCATCCATGCCAAGTGGTAAGCCTGCTCCACGCAGCCGGGTGAACAGGTCAAGTAAAGGCAAGTTATCGACGGTCATCTGAAGGCTGAAGTGTAAAGGATGAAGTTTGAAAATACCCCATGTTTAAAAATAGGGCTAAGAAATATCGATACTCTTTCTGGTTCATACTTCACACTTCATACTTCATCCTTTATGGTCACGGTCTTGTTTGAGGTAACGAATATGATCTTCCCAGCTTTTCAGCAAAACGCCAGGATAGGGAAGCTTGCCATTTAGTTTTGCCAGTACTTCATCTTGAGGATAGCGGCGCAGAACCCTGAACCAGTCAATTAATTCGCTTGTACTCACCCTCTTGCCAGTATCACCCTTGTCCTTTCGCATTTCCTCGCGCAGTTCTAGAAAGCGATCAATTACCTTTTCCACCAATACTTCTGGTGACTCCGGGAACAAAGCATTGATGATTTCTATTAACCGCCTATCGCTAGGAAACTCGACGTAGTGAAATAAGCAGCGACGCAGAAAGGCATCTGGCAAGTCTTTCTCATCATTGCTAGTAATTAAGACAATTGGCGCGGCTTTTGCTCGAACTTCTTGACTAGTTTCCTCCACAATGAACCGACGTTCATCGAGTTCAAGTAGCAAGTCATTGGGAAAGTCGATGTCAGCCTTGTCAATTTCATCAATCAGCACTACAGTGCGCTGGTCATTGCCAAAGGCACGTCCTAGCGGTTTCCACTGCACGTAGGTAGCGGGGTCACTAATGCGTGAGATATCCTCCTCTTTGAGCAGGCGACCGGCCGCAGCAAGTTGAGCATCGCGTAAACGCCCGACGGCGTCATAGGTATACAAACCATCCCGCGCCTGACTAGTAGATTTCACATACCAAGCTTCTAAAGGCAAACCTAATTCATAAGCCACAGCACGCGCCAATTGTGTTTTGCCGCATCCTGGTTCTCCCTTCAGTAGTAAAGGTCGTTCCAGGTAGATCGCCAAATTGACTGCCTCAACTAACTCTGGGTTGGGCAAATATGGATACAGTGGTTGCCCACTGGCATCGCGCTCTCCTGGCTGGGGTTGCACCTTGCCTGTGTATTCCAGCCGCTTACCGTTTAGAGTTTCAACCATTTCTCTGGCTCTTTCATAGGTACTTTATTTCTTCTACTCATTGACATCCTCCCACCGCTAATTGCTACGCTCTTGTAGCGGGGGATTCCCAAGAAACCTTGGTTCGCAGTTCATCGAGCCGACTTAGAAGTTGAGCGCATAGTGAGATGCTTTGCCATCTCATCCCGCAGGACTTCGTCTTTATGAGAGTAGGAGAAGAAGACTTGAATGCTCATGTAGCTGTCTCACGAGGCTATTTTCTCCATGCAGTATAACTTTTACTGCTGATCAACCAGTCAAACCCGAAACTCCATTTAAAAACTCTGATGAGTGCAACTCACTTTATCAATGAGGAACTTTGCTCAAAGCTAACCAGGTATAAGAGCCGACAATACCGTCCGGAACCAGACCACGGCGCTTTTGGAAAGCTTTGACAGATTCTTCGGTAATTGAACCAAAAATACCGTCACTTGTTGCACTATAAACCTTAGAGGCTTTCAGCACCTCCTGAAGCCGAACGACGTTTTGACCACGACTTCCTCGCTTTAACAATGGCATACTGCTTGGCGCACCCGTGTAAAGCGCTAGCCAAGTCAGCTGTTCGACAATGCCATCCTCTTTTAGGAAAACACGATGTTGAAAGGCAATCACCGCCTCTTCTACTGAAGTATCAAAAAAACCATTGAGGGAACCAGCATAATTTCCCCAGTGTGCTAAGAGCTTTTGCAACTCGATAACGTCTTTCCCTTGGCAACCACGCCGAAGTATGGGCTTTTTAAAATTTGGATTGGTAGTTGCTTTCGACATGGCAGTTTTCGTATGCAATAGAGCTTGCATGAATTTTTTTTTCTGTATTAATGCTCTGAATATTCATATACTAAAAATGCCAACCACGCTCACGCATGACCCAAATGTATCACCCAATGGGATGAATTTGATCCGTTGTCTGTGGTTAGCTATTCGTTGGTATTGATTGAGGGTACTTATTTTTTTTAGTATTTAAAAACCTAATACTCCTAATTAAAGAGGGCAACTCGGAACATTATATCTCTGGAATCTAAAGAAAGTTTTGATAACTGGCTGCAAGTCTAAAAATCACCCATTCAGGTGAGTCAGCTGGGTGAAGTACTCTAGCTTCCATAACACATACTCTTTTAAAAATACAGAGATTAGCCTATAGCTAAACAACTGTCTGGTATAAGAAAACTTGGTGTTACATGAGGCACGATGTCACATCAATTTTTTGGTAAGGTTTATTAGGAATTGGGGTAGCGATCGCGATGAAAAGTGTATGTATTTTTTGCGGTTCCAATAAAGGCTTACGACCTGCCTACGCGGAGGCAGCCCAACAAATGGGTGAAGCGCTAGCACTCCGAGGAATTGGTCTAGTCTACGGTGGTGGAAACGTTGGATTAATGGGAATAGTTGCCGATGCGGCACTAGCAGCAGGCGGTGAGGTCATTGGTGTAATTCCTAAAGCCTTAGTGGCAAAAGAACTTGCTCACACTGGTCTGACCGATCTTCGAGTTGTTGGTTCAATGCACGAGCGCAAAGCGTTAATGGCAGAACTGTCGGATGCTTTTGTGGCGTTACCAGGAGGCTATGGAACGTTTGAGGAATTTTGCGAGGTGCTGACTTGGGCACAACTAGGCTTGCACCGAAAGCCATGCGGTCTGCTGAATGTCGAGGGTTATTACGATCACCTGATTGCGCTGTTCGATCACGCACTTGGTGAAGAGTTTTTACGTCCTCAGCACCATTCGCTTGTGCTGGAAGAGCAGGAGCCGATGCGACTGCTTGATAAACTGGCTGGATACCAACCCGTCTTAGTCGATAAGTGGATTGATCGTGGCGAAACTTGACCAAGAAGGGGTTAAATAACGGTGTGGTCAGCAAAGATGTCCCAGATGTTCGTACAAGGAGAAACAATTGCCGCGATCGCTACAGCGGTTGTCCCGCAACAGGGGAGTGTGGGCATTGTGCGAATGTCAGGAAGCGATGCGATCGCGATCGCCCGTACCCTATTCCACGCACCAGGGCATCAGGCTTGGGAAAGTCATCGCATTCTCTACGGGTATGTGCGTCATCCTCAGACAAAACAGCTGGTAGATGAGGCACTGTTACTCATTATGCAGACTCCTCGCTCCTACACTCGCGAAGATGTAGTGGAGTTCCATTGTCACGGCGGTATTATGCCCGTACAGCAGGTGTTGCAATTGTGCATCGAGCAGGGCGCGAGGTTGGCACAACCAGGAGAGTTTACCCTGCGGGCATTTTTGAATGGGCGTCTGGATTTAACTCAGGCAGAAAGTATTGCCGATTTAGTTGGCTCTCGCTCACCCCAAGCCGCACAAGCTGCCCTTGCGGGTTTGCAGGGAAAGCTAGCCGTCCCCATTCGCGAATTGCGAGCCACCTGTTTGGATATCTTGGCAGAAATTGAAGCCCGGATTGATTTTGAGGAGGATTTGCCGCCACTGGATGAACCTGCGGTTATTGCCCAAATTGAGCAGGTTTTGACCCAAGTGACGAGTATCCTGGCAACAGCCGATCAGGGAGAATTGCTGCGTACTGGTCTAAAAGTGGCAATCGTCGGGCGTCCGAATGTGGGAAAATCGAGTCTATTGAATGCCTGGAGTCGAAGCGATCGCGCAATTGTCACCGACCTTCCTGGCACTACCCGTGATGTTGTCGAGTCGCAGTTAGTTGTTGGCGGAATACCTGTGCAAGTGCTGGACACGGCTGGAATTCGAGAGACAGCCGACCAGGTAGAGAAAATGGGCGTGGAGCGATCGCATCGTGCTGCTCAAGCCGCTGATTTAGTAGTGCTTACCATTGATGCCTCAATTGGTTGGACAGCCGCTGACCAGGAAATTTATGAGCAGGTGCGACACCGCCCCTTGATTCTAGTAATTAACAAAATCGACTTAGTAGAAGAAGGTGAAAGGAAAACTCTTCAATCCCAAATCCAAGTTGCGCTGAAAGCGTACCAAAAGTACGACGCAAAATCCCAAATCTTCGCTGCTGCTGCTCACAACCAAGGGATAGAGGACTTAGAAAAAGCCATTCTTGAGGCAGTACACACTGGCAACCTCAAAGCCGCTGACTTGGATTTAGCGATTAACCAGCGGCAAGCCGCTGCATTAACCAGGGCAAAAACCGCCCTTCAGCAAGTGCAAGAAACAATCGCCCAGCAATTGCCGCTGGATTTTTGGACAATTGACTTACGAGGGGCGATTCAAGCACTGGGAGAAATCACGGGTGAGGAAGTTACTGAATCCGTACTCGACCGAATTTTCAGTCGCTTCTGCATTGGGAAATAACACAGCTTGGATTGTTGATTGTTTTTACCTAAGGGCTAAGGTAATTAGCAATCCTCCAACGACCGATGCACAGCACGTTTACAGTGAAATAGTACAGTGTTTCACGCAGGGCTAGATATTCATGAATGAACCATCTATCGATTCTTTACTAGAAGACTTGAAAAATCCTGACGAGAATGTTCGCGATCGGGCAACCGAAGAACTCTGGCGCATCTGGTTTTATCAAAAGGGAAGATATGGGCTTGATCTAATTGAGCGTAGTCAGGTCATGTTTAAACTAGGGGATATGACGCAGGCAGAAGCGTTGCTCACAGAACTTATTAAGGATCAGCCTGATTTCGCGGAAGCTTGGAATCGACGTGCTGTCCTTTACTACCTCCTCGGACAGTACAACAAGTCAAGAGACGACTGTGAGCAAGTAATTAAACTCAATCCAGTTCATTTCGGCGCACTGCACGGTCTTGGTTTGTGCCATGCTGCTTTGGGAAATTACACGGCTGCGATTCAAGCCTTTCGAAAAGCTCTGGAAATTCAGCCCTATGCCCTGATCAATCAAAAGTTAATTCTCGAATGTACGGCAAGGTTGAGCTAGTGCAGTGCGGCAGAAATAACCCACCCGTTAAAAAAGGTTCAAATGCTTACTGTAAAAGCTTTCTTCCCTTCTGCCTGGTCACTGAGCGTGTCGAAGTGCTGCCTTCTTGCACTAGTTTGTTGTTTGTTGTTTGCCAATAACTAATAACTAATAACTAACAACTAATAACCAATAATCAATAACCAATGACTAATGACCTGCATTGCCAGCTACCGCCACCGCTCAGACCAGGGGATTTACTGCGGGTGATTGCTCCTAGTGGAGCATTGCGAGAGTTTGAGGCGTTCCAAGAGGGTTTGGAGATTTGGCGATCGCGTGGCTACAGAGTCGAACTGCAAGCCAACTGGGACGCAAAGGAAGGCTACCTTGCTGGTACTGACAGCGAACGACGCCACCAGTTGGCAGCAGCTTGGCAAGACCCCGAATGTCAGGGGATTCTCTGTACTAGAGGCGGCTATGGCAGCGCCCGACTCCTGGAAGACTGGACATGGTCTTCACAGACAACAGGCAACATAGAAAATCCCCAATCCAAAATCCACTCTCCCCTTGGTAAGGGGAGGACAAAATTCAAAATCGAGAAATGGCTCATTGGCTTTTCTGATATCACCGGCTTACTGTGGAGTCTCAGTAAGTTCGGAGTCTCAGGTGTTCATGGGCCAGTACTGACAACCTTAGCCGCTGAACCAGAGTGGTCGCTCAAGCGATTGTTCGACTGCGTGGAAGGACGCGCCCTCGCACCTCTTACTGGCATTGGCTGGGGTGGCGGTAAGGTCAGTGGGATTCTGCTACCAGCAAATCTCACCGTCGCGACTCATCTGCTGGGTACGCCAGTACAACCGCAACTGGATGGGATTATCCTTGCCTTGGAAGATGTCACAGAGGCACCCTACCGCATCGACCGGATGCTAACTCAGTGGCGCATGAGTGGTGCGTTTAAAGGTGTTCGAGGCATTGCCTTGGGGCGTTTTAGCCGCTGTTATCCACCCAAGGATATTCCCAGTTGGACTGTAGAAGAGGTATTGCGCGATCGCTTAAGTGACCTTGGCATCCCCATTGTCAGTGACCTCCCCTTCGGTCACGAGGGTGCCAATGCCGCCCTCCCTGTAGGACAGACCGTTCAGCTAGATGCAGACAAAGGCACCCTGAGTTGGGACTAGAGTGAGTACAACTGCAAGTAGGTCAGCGTTAGCTTTTTAGTTTCTGCCATGACTCGCTCTCGAAATGCTTCATCTCGGCTCAAAGAGAGGACATGCAGTTTACTGACCATGGCCACGCTTACCAGAGCAATCAGCTCACAGTCTTCCGGTTTCAGATTCGGAACACGTAGGGCGTAGAACGCTGCTAATTGTTCAGCAATTTGACGGTCAACAAGAGAGGCCCACACCAAAGCAGATAAGAAACGCCGTCAAGAAAATCCTAGAGTCGCCCCACTATCGGCAGAAGGCGAAACGTTTTCAAGCCGACATCGCCCATTATGACGCACCAACTTTATCCGCTAAACTGCTGGAACAGCTAGCGACGACAAAACAGCCAGTCTTTGTATCAAGTTGAATGACGCGCTTATTGATGCGCGATTAGGGAGTCACCCTAATCAAAAACATACACTCCGGCAACTTGAGCGATTATGAGAAATCCACGTCAAAACGCGCACGGGAGTAGCACAGGAGAATGTTACTACAGTTGAAGCTAACAGGTACAATCCCGGAATGATAAGCTAACAAATGATTTAAAAACTATGTAGGGTAAAGATTTAGATGACTGGTTCAACCCAGGTTCCTTATTTATTACGGGCGGCTCGT
>DATNPI010000563.1:0-3850 GCA_036703325.1 Coleofasciculaceae cyanobacterium | reverse complement strand
CTGAACTCTAAGGGGGTGATGTCTAGACGATTAACGAAAAATTACTTGCTCGTATTGTTTGAAGTCTTCCATGAAATAACGGGCGATCGCATTTTGGCAATTATTGCAGATCGCCCTTTCCTAAAAAATAACCACCAAAATCATAACAATGAAACATTCCGAATGGCTTCGCCTCCAAGCTGACGGCGACAGGGTTGTTGCGTCTTTACGTGCCGATGGCTTCAACTGCCGCAAACAACCGCGCCGCTTGTCTTGGTATCTTTGCAAAGGCTCAGTTTCTTACACCTTGATTTGGCTACCAGCACCAGTGCGTGAATGGAGCTTGTTACCGAATGATGAGACACAACACAGAGCGCAACTTTTAGCTCAAATTTCTTCTATTTTGGAGCATCGGGGCTGTGGTCGCACAGCAGAACCATCCCCACCTCCGACGCAAGGCTTCTGGAATCAAAAGAATTATCCCTGGACACTTGTTAGGCTGCTGCCGAATGCTCAACATTATACGGTTGGTCGCTTCTACAGCCGCACGGAAGCGGAAAATCACAAGCGCTTTCTCGGTAAGTGGATGCCTGCTGCTGAGTTTGAGGTGGTTTTTGATTCTGATGCGGTGACTTAGTGGAGGAGAGGCGATCGCATCTCATTTTTGGGTTGTCGGTGGGCGATCAGCTTCGCTGGTGCCGAAGGCAATCGCACCTAAAGTTATACTGAAGAGACATTCTTCAGGTAACAGGGAGTTTGGTGCCTACCGACGCGCAACTGAGGTGTTTGTATCGAATTGGCTACCAGTTGACATATATACTGTTTCAGCCTATCCACCTTATTTGCATTGACGGTCGAACTCAGAATTTATATATCTTGGCAGGGCAGAACGAGGAAATCGAGTTTGAAGCTACTCCGAGCGGGGAGGTGCTGTAATGAGTCAAGTTGACTACACGGCCATGTCTTACAAAGAGTTAAGGCGGTACTTTCTCAAGCATCGAGAAGATCAAGCTGCTTTTCAGGCTTATCTAGCAAGGCGTCGAGAGCGATCGCGTCCAGTCATTACAAGAGTTGATGACCCGGACTTCGATAACAAGATTCAAACAGCAATCCGTCAGCAACTAGCGGAGCATCGAAGTTAGCACAGCAGCCTCTTAAGGTGAGGAAGACTTTGTGTGCGATCACACCTTAGGACGGTTTAGTTAGCGGGAGTGTTCTTTAGCATCTACAGCTGCATCCTAATAAATAGTTAGCCGTGTTGTCCAAAGTTTTCCCAAAACTTCCGGATTCAAATTTCTGAGTAAAGAATAATAAAGGTTTGCCAAACCACTTGGAGCGATTGAGTAAGTAATTAAATCTAACTAATGACTCAAGATCGAATTCAGCAAATTTTAGACTTGTTTAACCAACGTGAGCATGAACTTGAAGCCGAGTACAGGGCTTATGAAATCCGGCTTGGGCTACTAGAACCTATTAGCTCAGTTTGTGTAGGTGGCGGAATTGTATTACCGCTAATTGCAGGATTTACACTACTTGGCAAACCCGAATTCTTAAGTAGGAACTGGGAATTATTCAGTGGTAGTTTATCGCTACTTGCTGCAATACTTACAGGAATTCACACAGGCTTTAAATGTGAGCCACATCAAGCTGAGTGTCGCCGACTAATTCAAGCATTGAAGAGCCTAGCAGAGGACTACGAAGCAGCTAAGGTGATACCTGAAAACGAATTAGAAGCAAAGCTAAATGAACTTGAAACTCGTCGAAGGGAATTACGCAAGAGCATTACTGTCCGACCTGGCAATTGGTGTATTCGGCGTGCGAGGCGAGAATTGAGAGTAGCAAAGAGTACCTGAAGCTTGATTTGTATGCTAAACGATGCTCAACGAGTTTTATTGAAGGATAGCCGTGTATCAAACCGTCTAGTGTTAGGCACATCCCTATGGGTGAGGTTGTAGTTCGTTTTACAGAACAGGCAAAGCTATAATTACCCTAGCTTCTAGCCACGTTGCATACTCCTATGACTCAGATTCTGACACTAGAACTCAACGATCAAATTTTCACCACAATTCAGCGACAGGCTGAGGCAATCGGTGTTCCTCCTGAACATCTAGCTGCAAAGTTGCTAGAGCAGCAGTTTGGGCAAGTTTTAAAATTGTTGCTACCTGAAGCAGAAAAAGAGACAGCACGAGCCAGGTTTGAGAGTCATTTTGGGACACTTAATCTCGAACATCCCACCGACCTGGATAATGAGAGCATTGATACAGATTTGGTGAGAGAGTATGCCAGTACCCACGAAGAAGGTTAATGCTCCTCGATACCTCTGGTTTGTTTTGTTTGCACTATCAAACTGAGCCTTTCCATACTCAAGCCTGTGCTGCATATAAGAAAGCAACAATTCGATTAACTCATAGCTACATCATTGCTGAATACGTCACTCTGCCAATGTGGAATAAGTTATGATCGTTGTGTACCTGAGACAGGAAAAGCAACCCATGAGTCTCGTCTTAGAGCGTGAGACACCTCCTCTACGGGAAGATGAAACTGGAGCAATTAGAGTTGGAAATTCAAGGGTTTTGCTGGAGGTTGTAATCCGAGCTTTTCAAGATGGCGCATCCCCTGAATCGATTGTTCATCGGTATTCTACGCTGTCACTATCTGATGTTTACAACACGATCGGTTACTATCTTCGGCATCAGAATGCTGTGGAAGCGTACCTGAATCAGAGAGAACAGTTAGCTGAATCTGTGGAGCAACGTTTGTCCAGCGTTCAACCTGATTTGAGTGTCATTCGTTCTCGTTTGTTGTCTCAACAGCAGCATTAACAGGGGCTATGTTGAGGTTATTAAGCGATGAGAACTTTAATGGCGATATTGTTCGGGGACTGTTTCTGCGTCAGCCCAATCTCGATTTACTTCGCGTTCAGGATGTAGGTTTGCGGGAAGTAGACGATCCAGCAATTTTAGATTGGGCAGCAAGCAATGAGCGTATTCTTCTAACCCACGATCGCGCAACTATGCCAGACTTTGCTTACCAGCGATTAATTAGGGGAGAACAAATCGCGGGGTTATTTGTAGTCAACGATCGAATGCCCATTCGACAAGCGATCGATGAGTTGTTAGTACTCATAGATTATAGTGAGCAAGCCGAATGGAAAGGATCTGTACTTTACCTGCCTTTGTAACAGCTAAATTCTAAGAAACAGACTATGGTGTTGCTTAAACCTGGTGGAGACGCGATCGCATTCCCCACACCAACAAACGCGATCGCCTTCCCCACAGCAACAAACGCGATCGCATTCCTCCCTCAGTCTCACTTCATAGCTGTTGTAACCTCTTCTTGAGACTGGGATGAACTGATACCGCCTCATTCAAGGTCACCCGGTAAGTCATCGATTGACATTCCAGCTTGTTCTAGAAGTTCTTTCAATCGTCGGATTTGAGCAAAGTTCAGTTTTATCACTCGTTCGCCTGCTTCGTGGCGAATGACTGTTCTGCGCGATATTCCCAAGCAATCGGCTATTTGCTCCTGAGTCATTCCCAGTCGCTCTCTTACTTCCTTAAGAATTGGCAATTCTGGGTTGCGTTCTGAGTTTTTATCGTCTACCATCTTACTTCTTGAGTGACACTCGGTCACTTTTGAGATCACAAAAATGACGGGGAAACGCTTTGGGAAGTCCCCATACTTCCTGTTTCCCTGTCTCTCTATGGGTAGTTTCTCACACCAAGCAAGCCCGCCAAGAGTTTAAACTCTTGGCTCATAGCTCAAGTCCACTCAAGTGGACTGGAATCTTTGTGGAGGCAGCATTTAGTCCTCTTCAGAGGACTTTGGCTATGAGCCAGGGAATTAATTCCCTGGCGGATGAGTTGACTAA